>JAIRYB010000025.1 GCA_031267955.1 Spirochaetaceae bacterium
CCATGAAGAATCCGGATGCTTCTTTTAGCCATTCGTTTTTTGCCGATATGCTCAGCCCCCGCTTTGACATTGAGGCGGCGCTCGATATTAGCCGGAGGGGCAGGGTTGTCGTGGTAAGCGATCTGCACATGGGGGGCGGCCGGGGGGACGACCTTGAGTTCAACGGCGGCCTGCTCCACACTATCCTGGAGCAGTACTATTTTCCCTCCGGCTGGAACCTCCTCCTGAACGGGGACATTGAAGAACTCCAGCGTTATTCCCTGGATTCCATCCGCGCCAAATGGCCCCAATTCTACCGGCTTTTCGATCGATTCGCCGCGGAGGGCCGATTCTTCAAGACCCTGGGCAACCACGATGAAGCCCTGCTCTTTGAGCGGGACTATCCCTATCCTCTTTTCAATTCCGTGCGTATCGAGACCCCGCAGTTCCCGGTTTTCGTGTACCACGGCCACCAGTCTTCCCGGATGTACACGGAATTCAACCACATTGTCGGCGCGGGAATCCGCTATCTGCTCAAACCATTCGGCATACGGAACCTTTCCACCGCCCGCAGCCCCAACCGCAGATTCTTTGTTGAAAAACAGGCCTATTATTTTTCCCTGCGGAACCGCTGCGTTTCCATTATTGGCCATACCCACCGGGCGCTTTTTGAATCATTGGGCCGTTTCGAAATTATCAAGTACGAAATCGAACGCCTCTGCCGGGACTATACCGACGCGGACAGCAACGGCCGGGAACGCATCAAGAACGAGATAGACGCCCTCAGGGTTGATCTGGGGAAGCTGAGGCGCCGGGAAAGGCGGGACGCGCTGAAACAGAGCCTCTACGGCGACGAACTGCCCGTCCCCTGCCTTTTTAATTCGGGCTGCGCTATCGGCAGGCAGGGCTTTAACGCGATAGAGCTGGACCGGGATACAATCTCGCTTGTATACTGGTTCACCGAAGGCGCAAGCCGGAAATTCGTGAACCGGGGCTGGTATCAGGTGGAAAAATTCGGCGCTACGCCGTACCGGCGGGTGGTACTCAACAGCGGCAGCCTGAACTATATCAAGGCGCGTATAGAACTTCTGGGGTAATTGTCCGGAAAAAGGGCCGCCAAATAGCGGGCGGGCCGCCGCCCGGCTCCTCAGTTCTCAGAGCGTGTCCGGGGAATCAAGGGCGGCGGGAAGCCGCATACTGGTTTCAAGGTAGCCCATGCGGCGCTTCTTGACATTAATATCCAGAAGGGCGTAGCCTTCCTTTTCCACCACCCGGAAACCCCGGATAGAGACGGGATCCTGTTCGGAAAGCCCGGCTTCGTCTGCAACAGAACCCCGGACAACCCTCTTTACCTGATAGGCCGAGGAGAAGAAGCCCTCCATGATGGCCGGCGACAGGATAAGGCCGAACAGGGGCGCGGCAAGCCGTTCCTTGGTGTCAATCCTGGCGGCATTTGCCAGGGGGATATCCGGCCTGGCCACAGTCATAAGGGTGTATTTTTCCCCGTCGCCGGTTTCCAGGGACACAAGCTCGCCCGGTTTGTTCGCAAAGAGCAGCTCCTGATAAGCCGGGATCAGGGTGCCTTGCGGGGCGCTCAGTTCCATGCCGTTAAAACGGGCAATCAGGCTCCCCTCCGGCACCCGCTGCTCGGCGGCAGGGGTAAAGGGCGCCACATAGATAATCTCGGCGCCCCGGGCCGTTTCGGCAATGGTAAGGCCCAGCCAGGGACGCTCCGCCCTGCCGCCCCGAATCATCGCCGGAAGCGCGGCCGCCAGTTTTTCCGCGGGTACGGCGAAATTAAGCCCCGGGTACTGCGTCACCCCGGCAAAAACAATACCCACAAGCCGGCCTTCCTCGTCCACTACAGGCCCGCCCGAATTGCCGTGGTTCACCATGGCGTCGATCTGCATGACATCCCCGATTTGAAGGAAACGCCGGCCCAGCGCGGACACTATCCCCCGGGTGACTGTTTTTTCCAGCCCGCCCGGCGAACCGATCGCGTAAACCGTATCCCCGACTCCCGGAATGACCCGGTCGGCAACGGAAAATACATACTCGGGTTTTAACTCAGCCTTGATCAGGGCCAGGTCCATAGCCTTGTCCCACCCTACAACCTTTGCCGGAATACGGGCGCTGGCGGAATCCCCCATTCTGATATACATCCTGGAGTACCCTTCATAACCGGGGTCCACCTCGCTTGCGATAACATGGTAGTTGGTGATAAGAAGCCCGGACGAGTCCACAAAAAAAGCCGATCCCAGTATCCTGTCGGGCATCCCCACGCCCCGCTCCACGCGGTATCCCCGATCGACAAGGACTGTGGCAACCCCCTTGATCATGTCCGCCGCGGAATCCCTGCCGGCCACAAAAGAACGGTACTGTTCCGGAATGGATTCCCCGCCCCCGCCGCCTTCAAGCCTGCTGTCGGCCGCCGCGAGGAAAAACGCCGCGGTACGGCGCTGTCCCGCATCAAAAGCCTTGTCCAAAAAAAACAGGGCGTCTTCCAGTTCCAGGGGCCTGAGTTCATGGGCGCGGGCCGCGCCGAGAAAAGCCGGCAAATCGTTTCCCGCTTCAAGCTGATCTTTCGCCGCCTTCAATACCAGGTCCGGCTCCTCGCCGGTGCTTTCCACGTTTATGCCCAGTACGGAAAGGGATCGGGCAAATGAAGCCGCGTCTTCCCAGCGCCCGGCGGCAATCGCCCCGATCTGGGCTGTTTTAAGGTTTTCCACAGCCCGCTCTTCAAATGAATCGATTCTGGCGGGCAGGAACGGGTCCCCCTGTTCCGGGAAAACGCTCCCCTCGCCGTAGAGCCTCCGGTACATTCCGATATAATGTATCGCCTTTACCGGATCGTCGATCACGTATTTTTCAATATCCTCCTGCCGGAACTCGCTGGTAGTCCTGATCGGGAGGAGGCGTCTCTCCGCCTTCGCGGGCGTCATACAGGAAGAGAACACCAAAACCGCGAAAAGGCCGGCGGCCCGTAAGAGGGGTCGGCTGTACTTGCCGTTTTTGCTATTATTTTGAATTACCGCCATTTTCCACGCCTAAAGGCCACCGCCGCCTGTCTCAGTATACTCCCTGATCCCGTCTCTGTTCATATCCCAGGACCGGGCCGTTCTCCCGTCATCGAGGTACTCTTCCCCGGTTTCATAAATGCCGTCGCCGTCCCAGTCGCTTTCCGAACTTTCAGGAACCGCCTCGTATTTAAAAGGTACGTATGCCGTATCTTCCCCCCCGGAAAGAGGCGGCGTCCGGAAACGGCGCAGGGTTTCCATACGCCCGTCCAGGTCCAGATCCAGACGCCGCAGGAAAGGCCGCCCGCCTCGGTACTCCGTGACCGAAACAGCCCTGCCCCGCAGGTATTCGGCCCCGCTTAAGGGTATGCCCCTTTCCATCTCTATACGCTCCACCGCGCCGGGGAATTCCCGGCTGGGCCTTTCGATAGTCCCGGCAAAAGAAACCAGGGTACGCTCCGTCAGAAGGGAATCGCCGGAATCCCAGAACGGGTACAGAAAGGCTCCAATGCCGGCAAGCGGGCCGAAACGCACAGGGCTCAGCGGGAAATTCCGGAACCGGAAAATATAGGCCGTTTCGCCAAGAAGAACCCGCTGCACCCAGGGGTAGCGTTCCCAGAAAAGCTCAAGCTCCCCGCGCCCGCCGGAATCAAGGGCCGCAGAAAAAACAGCGAGCGAAGGTTCGCCGGCGCTCATACGGATGACCCACTCAAAGACGTTGTCCTGATCCGCGTCCCGGCGGTACTCCTTTAGTTCCCCGTTTTCATAAAAGGCAAAGGCCTCGCCTGTTCCGTCCTGATCATCATCCTCACTGATAACACCGGAAAAGCGCGAAAGGTTTCTTACAAAAAGCTCCTTTCCCTCATTATTGCGGAAAAGTTCCCATACCCTTTGTACGAGGCCCCTGTCCAGCGCGGAATTAGGGCCAACTCCCCGCGGCCGGAACAGTTCCGCGACGGCTTCTGCTTCGCCAATAACGCCCAGATTAAGCGCCGCGGGCAGGGCTTCGGGATCATCCCCCCCGCCTGCGCGGTAGGCCGAGACAAGGCGGCGGGCTTCCCCGGTATCACGGATAAAGGGAGCCGCCCTGAAAGCCAGATCAGGGGCGCTTTCCAGGTAGCGGTCAAGCCGGGCAAGGGCCGTATCGACAAGCAGGCGGTCGCCGTCCCAGGGAAGCCGCCCCGACGCGTATTTAAAGAGAAGCCGCGCCGGCCGGCCGTCGTCCGGAAAACGGTCCAGGGCCAGGGCCATTTCAGCCCGGAATCCGCCGGCGTCCCCGGCCCCAAGCAGGGCCTCAAGCTTAAGGCAGCTCGCGTCGGGCGCCAGGCCGCTTTCGGTTACGCGGGAAAGGCTTGCCAGAGATTCCCCGAAAAAACGGAGGCGGTTAAGGGCCGAAGCCTCGATAAGCCGGGCCTCCCCGGCGCTGCGGTTTTTCCAGCGATCAGTCTCGATAGCCCGGCGCGCCGCTTCCAGAACATCCCGCCGGGGACGGTTTTCGTGGCTGAGTACCAGGGCCAAGAGGAAGGACAGATCCGAAGAAACATCCGCAAAATCCCGCGCCCGTTCCAGCGCGGCCTCCGCCTCCTGCCAGCGGCCTTCGGCAATGGCCTCTTCCGCCCATTCGGCCCAGCGTTCCGCCATGGCCGCGTCGCCCGGTACGCCGCCCGGAGAGGGAAAGCCCTGCGCGGGCAGAACCGGGCCAAGGCCGGCCAGAAAAAAAGCCAGCAAACAGGCCCGGCCGGGCAAACGCGCAGCCCTGCCCCTGTTTCCCTTCTTGTTCCGGCGGTTCCGAACTAAAGGCCCGGCAGGGTCCGTATAACCTGCGGTTAATCTTCCTGTTTCCATTTCCATGCGTCCATCGCGTCCGCCGCCGGCAGCATGTCAGCTCCGTAAATCCGCGGGGTTTTCCCGGGCGGGAAGGCCCAGAAGAACGCGCACCTCGTCATCCACCAGGGTTTCCCTGGCGATCAGGGCGTCCGCGAGTTTTTCCAGGTCTTCCTTGTGCGCGCCCAGAATGGCCTCGGCCTTTTCGCGGGCAAGGTCCAGAAATTGCTTTATCGACCTGTCGATAAGCTGGGCCGTGTTTTCGGAATAATCCTTGTGCCGGGCAATTTCCTTTCCAAGGAAGATCGGCTCGTCCTCCTGGCCGAAAGTCACCGGCCCCAGCTCCTCCGCCATACCCCACTCGCAGACCATGCGGCGGGCCATATCGGTCGCCTGTTCAAGGTCCTGCTTGGTACCCGTTGTAGTCTCGTCGTAAAAGATCTTCTCCGCCACCCAGCCGCCGTAGCAGATTACAATACGGTCTTCGATCCAGCCCCTGGTACGGCTGTAGCTGTCTTCTTCAGGCAGGGACATGGCCATGCCCAAAGCCCTGCCATGGGGAACTATAGTCACCTTGTGCAGGGGATCGGCATTTTTGAGGAAATAGTGGAGCAGGGCATGGCCCGCCTCGTGAATGGCGGTCATGCGCCGCTCTTTCTCGGAGATCACCAGGGTCTTCCGGGCCACGCCCATCAGTATCTTGTCCCTGGCCTCCTCAAAATCGGGCATCTCCACAGTGGTCTTGTCCTGCCGCGCGGCAAAAAGGGCGGCCTCGTTCACCAAATTGGCAATTTCCGCGCCGCTCATCCCCGGAGTCGCCCGTGCTATGCGGCCCAGCTCCACGTTTCCGGAAAGGGGTATCTTTTCCGAATGTATTTTGAGGATAGCCTCCCGTTCCTTGATGTCGGGCATAGCTACCACCACCTGCCGGTCAAAGCGGCCCGGCCTGAGCAGGGCCGGATCAAGCACGTCCGGCCTGTTCGTCGCGGCAAGCATTATCACCCCGTCTTTGGAATCAAAGCCGTCCAATTCCACAAGAAGCTGGTTCAAGGTCTGTTCCCGCTCGTCATGCCCCCCGCCGTAACCCGCGCCCCTGGTACGGCCGACCGCATCAAGCTCGTCGATAAAGATGATGCACGGGGCGCTGCGCCTTCCCTGTTCAAAAAGATCCCGGACCCGGCTCGCGCCCACGCCGACAAACATCTCGACAAAATCGGAACCCGACATGTGGAAGTAGGCCACCTCCGCCTCCCCGGCTACGGCGCGGGCCATCAGGGTCTTGCCGGTTCCGGGCATTCCCACAAGGAGCACGCCCTTGGGAATACGGGCGCCCATCTTGGTAAATTTCTGGGGGTTTTTAAGAAAGGCTACCACTTCCTGAAGCTCGTACTTGGCGTCTTCCTGGCCCGCCACATCGGCAAAGGTCACCTTTTTCCCCTCGTCCTGGTAGCGTTTTGCCCGGCTCTTCCCGAACTGGAAAGCCTTGTTGCCCGTGCCCTGCATGTTCCTCATCATAAACCAGATAAAGCCGAAGCCGATGATCCAGGGGAGGAATTCCAGGAATACGCGCCAGGGGCTGACCCCGGAAACCGCCCCGGAAACGCTGATCCCCTTTTCGCGGAGGCTCGGCAGCAGGGCCGGGTCCTGGTAGGGAATCAGGGTTTTAAAGTGAACCAGATCGCCGGACATGCCGCGCAGGGTCCCCTCAATGGTATTGCCGTCCATGATTTTGACCGCCGTCACCTCGCTGCGGTCAAGATAATTGGTAAAGGCCGAGTAGGAAATTTCCTGGATTGCGGGAGCCTCTTTTCTAAAAAAGAAAGCGGTAAAAAGCCCCAGCATGATGAGGAAAAAAACCAGCGCCACTTTGTTCGATCTGCCGCCGGACAATTGAGGCCTGGGCGGTAACTTGTTATTTTTATCGCTTTTCATCAAAACTCCTGTTTATACGCATCGCGAGCCGGTCCCCCGTAAAGCCCTGTACGGCGCTTAACGGCCTCCGCTCAAGAATTTCCGCGCCGGCTCCCTTCCGGCCGATAAGCGCCGCCTGCCCCAGCGTGTCTTCCGCGGCCAGCAGCGCCGTAAAACAACTGCCGGCCCGCCCTTTGGATTCATCCGGGAAAGCGGGCCGCAGAACCAGGGGAAGGGTAACATAAACCGCCCCTTCCGTTTGCGTCGAAATCCCGCCCTCCGCGCGGATTTCAACAGCTATCCCGCTTATTCTATAAACACCCGGCTTATTGATCAACAGTGCGAAACCCCGCTCGGCGCCGTCCTCCCCCCTGGCACTGATCTGCACACTCCCCCCCCCGGCCCGCGCGCGGACCTTTCCCAGGTCCGCGGATTTGCCTTGCCCCGCGCAGAAACGCCGCACTGTTTCCCGCCTCAGCCGCGCCGGCCCTGCCCTGCCCTGCTTGCCGGCAAGGACCCTCCCGGCCGCGAGAAATACCGCTTCCTCACGGATAATCCCAGGCGCGGAAAAAAAGACGCTTTCAGGTACGGAAAGGGAAAGACGCCTTCCCCCGTCTTTTTCCCAGGGGACCGCGCTTTCCGCGAAAGATCCAAGAAAAGACGCGGCGCGGCGCTGGGTTTCGGCAAGGCCCAGAAGGCCGGCCCTCCAGCCCGGGAAGAGGCTGTCCAGATGGGGAACAAGCAAAAGGCGTATTCTGTTACGGAGAAATGAAGGATCGGCGTTGGTAGAATCGGTCCTGAACGGGATACCCTGTGCGGCAAGATATTCCAGAACCCGGGACCTGTCCAGTGCGAGAAGAGGGCGCAGAACGCGGCCGTTATCCCGCTTCATGGCGGCAAGCCCCGCCGGCCCGGACCCGCGCAGTACGCGCATCAGCGCGGTTTCAAGCGCGTCGTCCCGGGTATGGGCCACAAGTACCCGCGCCGCGCCTATACGCCGCGCTTCCCGGTTCCAAAGGGCATGGCGGTAAAACCGGGCCGCGGCTTCCAAACCGATACCCTGTTCCGCGGCGGTCCCGGCAACCTTCCCCGGCGGAATATGCGCGGCCTTGCAGGGGACGCCGAGTTTTCGGCAAAGCTCCTGTACCCACTCAGCGTCCCCCAGGCTTTCCTCAGCCGGCCTGATGCCGTGCTCTACGTGGAAACAGCGCAGAACCAGGCCCCGGTCCTGTGCAAGGGCCGCCAGAGCCGCGAGCATAGCGGTAGAATCCGCCCCGCCGGAAACTGCCGCGAGAAAACGGGTCCCCGCAGGCCAATCCCCCAGACCGGAGGCTAATTCCTGTTCAAAAAGCGAAAGCTGGGTCCCCATACGATTACCACATTTTCAGGCGGGCGCTGCCTGGAAACCGAAATCCCCGGAATTACCATGCCGAACGTTATTTCTATCCGGGCGTGTATGGAATTGAAGGCAATCACCGTCACATAAAAACACAGGTTCTACGGGATATTAAACCAGACTTCCGAGCAAAGAGGGTACGAAACGGCATTTCTCCCTTACTTTGTACCACGAATCTTCGGTTCGATTTGGCCTTGGGGTTAAAACCTTTCTTCGTTGTCTCTTTCCCGTATCATGCCTTTCAGCTTAACCGGGCCCGCTAAGTCTTTGCCGGCTCTTTGGCGGCGGGTTCGGCCTGGACTTCTTCGGCTGCTGCTGCTGCTTCCTCGGCTTTGGCGAACTTCACCAGGGCCACAACCTGATCAGCGCCGGAAATCAGCCTGACCCCGTCGCCCAGCGCGAGATCGCGGACATGGATAGACTGGTTTACATCCAGGGCGGAAACATCCACGCTGATCCGCTCGGGCAGATTCCCGGGAAGGCATTCCACCTCAATTTCATGCAGGGGAGACTCAAATATACCGCCGTTCCTTACCCCGACAGGGTTTCCCGCGACATGCACGGGAACCCGGGCGCGCAGCAGCCTGTCGGATTCAACTTCGTAAAAATCAACATGAAGTATCTGCCCGTTCAGAATATTCCGCTGCGTATCCTTTACAAAGGCGTCCGTGGTCTTGCCGCCGACATTAACCTTAACAATGGTACTGCCGGAAATTCCCTTTACGCCCGAGGTAAATTCCAGCGCGTTAAGATCGATGGCAACAGCGCTGCCGGAACGCCCGTAAATAACCGCCGGAATACGCCCGGCCCGCCTTACCCGGCGGGCCTCGGCAGACCCCGCGCCGACCCGCTCGCGGGCTTCAAAAACAACCTGACTCATTATGTTTACTCCTACCTGGGATGCCGGCCGAATCTTCCAGCCTTACCGCCGTTCTGGGACAACAAGATTCCGTTTCGAACCCTGTCACCGTACTGGGACGACAGGGTTCGCCTTCCGCTCGCGGTCGTCCTGGCCGCTCGCTACAGGCCGTGGTCCGGCCCTGGCGGCGCCATCCGTGGCGCCTTTTCCTCCCGCCTGGTCGGCGGACCGGACCCTTCGAACCCTGTCACCGTACTGGGACGACAGGGTTCGAACCTGTGAATGCCGGAGCCAAAACCCGGTGGCTTACCACTTGCCTACGTCCCAAGAAATACGAACACCTTATAGCTCCACAGTAGGATCATCCGGGACATTACCGCCATCGTATTTGTCCAGGATTTGCTTCTGTAATTCGGCGCGGAATTCAGGGTGGATAGGATGGGCTACATCCTTGTATTCCCCCGCCCTGGTTTTCCGGCTCGGCATGGCTATAAACACGCCGCTTTTTCCCTCGATTATTTTTACATTATGAACCACAAAACAATCATCAAACGTAACCGTAACATATGCCTTTAATTTCCCCTCACCGGCTACCTTACGAACACGAATATCGGTAATTTCCATAGCACGCTCCTTTCCTACCGGCTATTCAAGCATATTGATATTCTAACACCGGTTTAGGTCTGCGCGCAAGAAAAAAAGTCAATTTTACAAAATTCCAGTTCCGAAACAGTGAATCACAGGCATTTTCCGCCGCCCCCTTGTCCGTAAAAATACCGAAACAGCCCGACCCCGACCCGGATAGACCGGAAAAATCCGCCCCCAGCTCCCGCAGCTCCCGGAATATCCGCCTGTATACCTCCCCGCGCTCCCCGTCTTCTTGCAATACAGGCAAAAAATCATTGTCATAAGGCCAGGAAGCGGGATTCTCCTTCAAAAACCAGACCAGGTCTTCGCCGCCGGGCCTCTTTGCCCTGAACGAATCCCCGGTATCTTTCAAACCCGAAACCCTGCGGCCGGAATTCCGGAAACGCCGCGCCTCCGCCTTTTCCGCCCGGAATCCGTCCAGTTTCGCGAAAGCCGCCGCGGTCCCGCTCGAAAAACCCGGGTTTACCAGCACGACCGGCAGCCGGATGCCGGGTATTTCGAACGATTTTACCCGATCGCCGCGCCCGGTAACCAGCGCCAACCCCCCGGAAAGGAAAAAAGGGACATCGCTTCCCAGCTTTTCCCCCATCTCCGCCAGGTCCCCGCCGCCAAGGCGGGTTTCAGCCAGCGCATCCAGGGCCAGCAGGGCCGAGGCGGCATCAGAGGAACCCCCGCCAAACCCGCCGCCGGGAGGCACGCGCTTTTTCAGCACCGCCCGGACGGGCTCGTCATAACCTGTCTTTTCCCGGAAAAGAGCCGCCGCCCGGGTAACGATATTTTCCCCGGAACACAGCCCTTCCGCCTCTGAATAAGGCCCCGTTATTTCCAGGGCCGTAAAATTCCTGGGGAAACCCTCCCCAAGAACGCTAAAAACCAGGGTATCCCCAAAGCCAAGGCTGGCAAACACGCTTACAAGATCGTGGTATCCGTCCGCCCGTTTTTCGCCTATCTCCAGATGGAGGTTGATCTTCCCCGGCGCCTCAATAGTACAACAACGGCTCAATCCAGGCTCTCCCGCAAAACCACGATTACTATACCAGATTAAGATATTTTGTGTAAAGGGGGGTAAAACAATTAGCACCAGGGCAGAAGCATTTACCTTCAAGTACCGCGAAACTACCAAAAGGTGAAGATTTTTAACCGCAGCGGACGCAAAGAACACGAAGGGAGCAAAAGGGGAAGAAAAGTAACGGAAAAGCCGTTCATTTCCCCTTTTTAGCATCATGGCATCTCCTTTTACAGGCGTTTGCCGATTCAGGCTTTGCGTAATACCGGCGAAAAACACGCGGTCTTTTTCCGGCTCCTCCGCGCCCCGGCGGACCAACAGGGGCAGGGTCGTGTCGGTTACCGGATACGGCCCGGTAAGAGCCGGTAGTCCATTTCCCTGGCAGGGGAGGAGAGGGCGGCCGCATCCCGCTCCATGACGGTAAAGCACCCGTCGTTTACCAGGGCGGCGTCTGGGCATATAGCCGGAAAGTTCGGGGTTGCCTTCAATAAATATTGAGGACGGAAAACCGCGTATTCCGCGGAAGGCGGCCCCGGAGACAGGAAACGCCGTTTTCCGGGGAAGTATCCGGACTAACGGCGCTTTGGGAGAGCAAAAGGGCCGCGGGGAGGCAAAAAGCCGGAAAAACCGCCTTTTTTATGCAATACCTTCGGAAATTATATTACACCGCCGGGGGTGGATTGTGCGGATCAAACGTACCGGAACCGGGGCCTTGACTCCGGCCGAAAAGCCGCAAAAAAATTGATAAGACATATTGACAGAAGATGAATATCTCACTTATGTTTCTAGGAAACAGAGACAATGGAATCAGGCGATTCTGCTGTCTCGCAGGGATAATCAGTATTGGTTGATTTTCCCGTAACTATTGAAGTGGAGAACCATATATGATTCAGCACGTACCTGTGAATAATCGGCAGACTTTCCCGGAAACCGCCGGCGAAGAACCCGCACTGATGCCGGTATCAACTTCGATTGAATGGGGCGGAGAAAGGCTTTATGACGGCCCGCCGGGTTTTTTGCCGGGCGGTTTGTACAGCGGCGATACTGTAGGGGATCACCCCTTTCTCTTTTTTGCCGATGATGATGACGAAGACATCGATGATGGCGACGATGATGACTTCGGCGACGATGACGACAGTTTTGACGACGACGACTTTGACGACGACGATTTTGACGACGACGAAGAAGATGATGACGACTTCGACGACGACGGGGAATATGACTACGGAACAGACGTAAACTACGACGATTTTGACTGATAATCCGGTTGTTTGCGGGGCCGCCGCCCCGCGAACAGGGCAGCCGCATTAACGTAGCCGCGAAAACCCGTATCCGGGCTTTTGGGAATCAGGCTAAGTCCAGAGTCTTTCCAGTTCGTAAAAAGAGCGGGCGCGTTCAGACATAAGGTGGACGACTATGCTCCCCATATCCACGAGATTCCACTCGCTGTCCGGCGCTGTTTTGCGGGGGCGGTGGAATATTTCCAGGTCTTTTTCCCGGGCAAATTCCCTGATATGCCGCAGCAGCCCCTGCACATGGGTATGGCTTGTGACGGTAGCAATGATGAAAAAATCGGTCCAGGTATTCAATTTCCTGAGATCCAAAACTACAACGTCCTTCCCGTTATGATCCCGAAGCAGTTCGCCTAATTCGTAGGCCGCTTTATCCGCCTGTAACGTATCGTCCATTAAAATCCCTTCCGATTATTAAGGTAAAATCGGCTTTGTATTCCAGATTCTGCAGATTAATCCCGACATCCAGACCCGGATCGTCGGAAATTCGCGATTCAAAATGGATATTTCCGCAGCGGATAATATCCGCGAATATCTCGGCCATGTCCTGAAACCCCGAACGGTCGATGATCCGCGTATCCCAGTAATCGCTGCGGTCCGCGTTGCCGATGGCGATTACATCATAGCCGAAACTCCTGAGCAGCTCGGCGGTGCGCCCTGCAAGGCCGATAGTGGTAGTCCCGTTGAGTATTTCCACGGTAAAAACCCGCTCGGTAAGGTCCCCCTCAAGGCGGCGGGTCAGGGAACCCAGGGACTGGCGGACAATTTCCTTGATTAGGCTGCCGTCGTAAGAGGGGAAAAGCAGCGCCTGGCCGGAAACTTCCCGCACATTGCCGCCCACAGTCTGAATATTTATCCTGTCGGTGTCCAACTGCGCCAATTCGGTGAAAAAGCGGGCCTGTACGCGGGCGGACATACTGGTCTTGACCATGGTGTGGAACTGGGAAGCGGCCTCGGAATTCTTCAGTATCGCGTTCTGCTCCCCCAGGCGCTTGAGCAGCGCCAGAAAAAAACGCTGTCGCCGGAAACTAAGCTGATCGGGGCCTTCGTCGGGAAGCTGGTAATTGATGTACGAGCGGGCCTTGTCCCCGTCAAGGCGGGTCAGCCCGGAGGGGAAGAAAACCATATTTCCCGTATCGTAAACAGCCACCCGGGAAGGAATAAAAATTTCCACCCCCCCTATAAGGTCTACCATCCTTCCCAACTGTTCGGTGTTGGTAATCACCGAAAAACTGATTTCAACACCTAAAAGGCCTTCGATTTCGGCCTCGAACGGGGAAATTCTACCGGGATCGTAGATCGCGGCGATCCTGTCCACCCGGTCGATACCCCTCAGTATCAGCCCTACCGTTCCGGGAATATCGAAGATCGCGGCTTTTCCCGTATCAGGGTAGTACATCAATACGTAAGACGCGAGGGGTTTTTCCCGGTCCTCAATAACAAACAGGGTATTAATAACCCTGTCTCCGGAGAGGACCTCTTCTATGGGGTCCTGCCGCAAATTGGTAAGGGCAAACACGATTCCCCCCGCCAGAAAAACAACGATAAGGATGATGAGGATAAAGCTGGCGTCGAAAGAGCCGGCGGGCCGGATATTTCTGCCAATCATGGATCCCCCTTCTTTTCCATGGCTTCAAGAAGCCCCCTGGTATCTTCGGAAAGGTCGAGCTTCCGGGAACGGAGATAAGCCACCGTATCCTTCACAACCGAGGCAAAGAGATCGTCCAGGCTTTCCCGGGATTCCCCCCCGCCCCCCTGTCCCGCGCCGCCCCCGCGCGGCTGATCGTTTTTCCGGGTAGGTTCGATCTTATCGGCAATATAGACAATCTTTTCAAGCGGCCCCATGGACGGGCTCCCCGCGGTATGATCCCGGACCGCCG
This sequence comes from Spirochaetaceae bacterium, assembly GCA_031267955.1. GTDB lineage: Bacteria > Spirochaetota > Spirochaetia > Treponematales > Breznakiellaceae > JAIRRR01. The sequence goes on from JAIRYB010000025.1 coordinate 13,813, forward strand.
CAAGCACTTCCATGTCGGTGATGCCGAAACATTCCCGGAGCAGCGACGCCCCGGCGCGGGAATGGAGCAGGGAGGGCTTTTTCCGTTCCAGGGCGGAAAGGGGCTTCCCGTCTTTTTTCGCAAACTTCTTCAGTTCATTCTCGCCCATCGACTTGGCGATATCGTGGGCAATTCCCGCAAGGTAGCCCCGATCCGGATCCTGGCCGAAACGGGCGCAGAGTTCCCAGGCCAGGGCCGCCACCGCCCTTGAATGTAAAAACCGGGAAGGGCTTACCAGGGAGCGGACCGCGTTCTCAATCCGGGCAATCTCCGCCCTCGCTGCGGTTTTGGCCTGCGGCGCGGAATTTTTCCGCGCCCCGGCAGCCGGCCCTGCCGCCGGCCCCGCGGGTTCCGCCCCGCCCTGCTTATAACTGTAAAGCCCGCGATCCTCGATGATAAAGCGCGCCCCTTCGGGGATCAGGTAACGCCAGCTTTTGCCGTCCCGGATACGGGAACGTATGTCCCCGGAAGAAATGTCCAAAATCGCGTTATCAAGCTGCCGGCAGGGATAGGGGAAAGAAACGGGTTTTGAGGAAAGGCGGCGGGCAATAATGATGTCCGCAAGGGAGATAATCTTCCCGTAGTCGCGCCAGCCGGTAAAACCCTCCGCCAGATCGTCGCCCAGGATAAGGCCGGGCTTTCCCTCCGGGCAGTACCGGCCTATGATGTCGATGATTGTGTCGATTGTATAGGAAACACCCTCCCGCCGGATCTCGCAGTCGTCAACGGCAAAACAAGGGTCCGCGGGCGCCGAAGCCGCGAGCATATCCAGCCTGTCCTGGGGCGCCGCATCCCGGACGCCGGGTTTAAAAGGAGAATTATAGGCGGGAACCAAAACAAGCCGGTCATAACCCATTTTCAGGGCGGATTCGGCCAGATACAGATGTCCCAGGTGAACGGGATTAAAACTTCCCCCCAGGATCGCCAGCTTCACGGCCCCTTGCTTCCTCCTCTGAATCTATGCTGTTCACCAGCGCGCCGATGGCCCGGGCGAGCGCGCCGATACCGTCTCCGGAAAAAACCGAAATCCCGAGCACCTGTTCTTCCGGGTATTTTTCCCGCAGTTCTCCAAGCCGCTCCGCGCTTCCCTCAAGATCGGTCTTGGTCCCAATAAGGATACGTTTTTTCCCGACCAAGTCCGGCGAAAAAGCTTCAAGCTCATTATATACAATATCAAAAGCGTTGGAATAGGCGTCGTCGCCCAGGTCGATTAAAAACAGAAGGCCCGAGGTACGGGAAATATGTTTGAGGAAACGAAGCCCGAGTCCCGCCCCTCCCGAAGCGCCCTCGATAAGCCCCGGAATGTCGGCCAGCACTATATCCCTTTCGTCCCCGCCGCCCGATCCCAGGGTCAGTACCCCCAGGTTGGGGATCTTCGTGGTAAAAGGGTAGGGCGCTATTTTGGGCCGGGCGTTGGTAAATCTCTCCAGAAGTGATGATTTCCCCGCGTTGGGAAGGCCTACAAGGCCTATGTCAGCGAGAACCCGCAGTTCTACCCTGAGCCGCCGGATTAGGCCCGGCTTTCCGGGCAGGGCTTTCCGGGGCGCCTGGTTTACGGCGGATTTAAAGCGGGTATTGCCCCATCCGCCGTTTCCCCCTTTAAGGAACACAAAGCGCCCCTCGTCCTTCCCGAAGTCCCGGACAAGCTCTCCGGTATCCGCGTCCCTGAGCATCGTACCCGGCGGAACCGGCACCACCGCGTCCTCCCCGTCCCGGCCGAAACGCTGGGAACCTTCCCCGTCGCGGCCGTTTTCGGCCCTGAACGACTGCCGGTAGCGCAAATGGGACAGGGTCCGCAGATTCCGCCTTACCTCGAAGACCAGATCCCCGCCCCGGCCGCCGTCGCCCCCGGAAGGGCCGCCTTTCGGGACAAATTTTTCCCGCCTAAAGGCAATACAGCCGTTGCCCCCGTGCCCCGAGGATACTTCTATGAGAGCTTCGTCCGCGAATTTTTCCATGAACGGCGCCGGCGCCGGTCAGCCTATCCCTCTACGGGGATGATGCCGGCAAGTTTGCGGCCGCGGCGCTGGGTAAAGCTGACTTTGCCGTCCGTCAGGGCGAAAAGCGTGTAATCCCCGCCAAGGCCTACATTGGGCCCGGGATGGATCTTCGTGCCCCGCTGCCGCACAATAATGGTCCCCGCCTTAACCGCGGTCCCTGCCGATGCCTTTACCCCAAGGTACTGGGGATTGGAATCCCGCCCGTTTTTCGCGCCGCTGCCGCCCCGTTTCCGTGCCATTCTGATTCCTCCGTCAAGCCGGGATCAGCCCCGGCGTATAGTTAGTTTTACGTGTTCCGGGTACATCCCGGCAACCGAAGCAAGGCCGTCCGTCAAAAAAACCCCGCAAGCGGCGAGGAATTCCCTTCCCGCCTCCTGGTACTCGGTTTCCATCCGGAAAACACCCCGTTCCGGGGCGCCGCCCCGGAGAATTATCCCTTCCCTTTCGGAAAGGACCCTGAAAGCCGTGCGGGTCAAAATCGAGACGGCGGCGCAGACCAGGTCGTACCCGGCCGGGCCCGCCATGGCGTGGCCCCTGACTTCGCAGGACTTAAGGAGGCCCGCCTCGTCAAAAGCCGCGTCAATCTTGATCATGCCCCAATAATATCTTCAATCTTGATCATAGAGTACTGCTGGCGGTGGCCCTGTTTCCGGCGGTAATCCTTCTTGGGCATATACTTGAAGACGATGATCTTCTTGTCTTTCCCGTGGCTTTCCACTTTGGCCGAAACCTTCGCCCCTTCGACATAGGGGGAACCCACCGTCACCTGCCCGTCCGCCTCCCCTGCCGAGAGGAGGAGCACCGTATCGATTTCCAGGGCGGAACCGGGTTCGGCGTCGATCCGGTCAACTTTAAGCAGGGCGCCCTTCTCGGCCTTGTACTGCCTTCCTTTAAACTCAACCAATGCGTACATAAAGAATCCTTCAAAACACGATAGAATAAGAATGGATCAGCCTAGCACAAAACAGGGGAAAAGGTCAAGGCCTGTTCTACATGGTCTCCAGAAACGGTATGCAGACAAGGCGCAGGGCATCGCGGAGCACGCGCTCAACAGCGCGGGACAGGGCGAGCCTGGACCGGGCAAGTTCCGGCGAATCCGCGCCCAGGATAGGGCAGTCATGGTAGAAGCGGCTAAAGCTCCGGGAAAGGCCGTAGAGATAGGCGGCTAGGCACGAAGGGTCCATTGCGGCGGCGGATTCCGCGACGGCCCCGGGATAGGCGGCGACAGCCTTGAGCAGTTCCCATTCGGCGTCGCCCGAAAGCAGGGCGTAGTCGGGGCCTTCGCCGGCCGGGGCTTCAGGGGCTTTGCGCAGCAGCGCGCAGATACGGGCGCCCATGTACTGGAGGTAGGGGCCGGTGTTCCCGGTAAAGGAAAGGGATTCCTTCGGGTCAAAGAGCATATCCTTCTGGGGGCTTGCCTGCAAAAGGTAGTAGTGCAGCGCGCCTAGGGCGACTTTTTCCGCCACGTCCGCGGGGGCGCCTACAGCCTCTTCCCGCTCCTTTTCCCGGATCTCCGCCAGGGCGTCGTCGCGGAGGCTGTCTATAAGGTCATCGGCGTCTACTACGGTTCCTTCCCGGCTTTTCATCCTGCCTTCCGGAAGGTTCACCATGCCGTAGGAAAGGTGGTAAAGATTTCCCGCCCAGTCAAAACCCAGTTTTTTAAGGATCGAAAAGAGAACCTGGAAATGGTACTGCTGCTCGGAACCGACTACGAAAACAAGCCGGTCAAAGGGCCAGTCCCGGTGGCGGTAGATGGCGGTGCCAATATCCTGGGTAATGTAAATTGAGGTGCCGTCCTTGCGGAGCAGGGCCTTTTGATCGAGTTTTTCCGCGCTAAGATCCGCCATGACGGCGCCGTCTTCGGCCCTGTAAAAGATGCCTTTTTCAAGGCCCTTGAGGACCTCGTCTTTTCCAAGAAGGTAGGTCCGGCTTTCAAAGTAGTACTTGTCAAAGGAGACGCCGGTGCGGGCGTAAGTTTCCTTCATGCCCTTCACGGCCCAGTTGTTCATCAGTTCCCATAGCTTTACTGTTTCGCTGTCTCCTGCTTCCCATTTGCGCAGCAGTTCCCTCGCGCGCGCCTGGCAGGGGGCCTGCGCCTCCGCTTCCTTTTTATCAAGGCCCTTTTCCCTTGAGAGCGCCTCCGCTTCTTCTTTTAAGTCCCGGCTGAACCTGACATACCAATCGCCCACAAAACGATCGCTCTTAACCCCCTCGGATTCGGGAGTCCTGCCCTTGCCGTGCTCGCTGTAGGCCAGCATGGATTTGCAGATGTGGATTCCCCGGTCGTTGATGATACAGACCTTGCGGACCTCCGCGCCGCAAGCCGCGAGTATGCGGGAAACGCTTTCCCCCAGGACATCGTTCCTGAGATGGCCCAGATGGAGGGGCTTGTTGGTGTTGGGGCTGGAAAATTCCACCATGATCCGGGAACCGGCAAGCGTCCCGGGGCGGCCGAAAACAGGGCTGCCCAAGGCTTCGGCAAGGATCGATGAGGCGGCCGCGGCGCGGTCCAGGAATACGTTGAGGTAGGGGCCTTTAGCCCCGTAAGTTCCGCGGGCCTTTTCCGCTTCGGCGGGCAGATCCGCGCCGGAGGAATCCTGCGCCGCAAGGACATCCGCGACCATGGCGGCTATCTGGGGCGGCCCCTTTCTGAGAAGTTTCGCGAAACCGAACATGGGAAAGCCCAGATCCCCGAATTCGCTTTGGGGCGGAATTTCGGCCGCCAGCTGCGCGGGTTCGACTGTTCCCCCAAGGCCGGCCTCTTGCAGTATCTTATTTAAAGCCCCGGCAATCCGGGCCTTCCAGGGGTCCTTAAAATCCCGCATGAACAAACGGTAACAAAAATTCGGGCCTTGGTCTAGTATTCATAATTGTAATAGCGGTATCCGGATTCAGAATTCGGGCGCGGCGGGCAGCTAAGCGCCCAGCCGGGGCAGGGTACGGGTGGCGACAAAATTCGCGCCGGTACCCAGAATGTCCGGCAGGATAATGTCGCCGCATTTTACCGGGGCGTCCACGGAAACTTTGTCCAGAAGGCGCACCGCCTCGCGGACAGCGTTTTTGGGAATATCGCGGTCCGTTTTTACCGGCAAACGCGCGAAGGCCGCTCCCCTGATACGTACTGTCGATGTCGTTACCCTGGTCGGGTTGCTAAGTTCCTTAACCGCGTACACCGCCCCGCGCTCACAGTTGTTTCCGGTTACCGCCATTTTTTCATCAATGTGCAGGCGGCACCCTTTGGGGCACACAATGCAGGTAAACGTTGCCATGATAAACCTCTATTCCGCACGGCCTGCCGGCCGCGCTGTATGATGAGGCGTGAAACCGGCCGGGCGGGACGGCCTCACGATGCTTCCTCCCGGGGAGCCTCTTTCCGTATGGAAACCTCGATCTCGTCCCCTATTTTCGCGAAGAAAGACTTGGGCAGCGTGATCTTTTCCATTTCGCCGGGGGCCATGTATTCCCGTGAAAAACGGGCGATTGTAGCGCCGTTGCTTGTCACTACGACCTTCATATCTTTAAATATATCCGTTGAGCGGAAAAAAATCTCCGCCGATTTGTCCAGATTTTCCGCTCGTATCTTCTGGGGGACAGTGTACCGGACGCCCTGCCCGGGCCTGACGGAAACCAGGCTTCCCCCCGAAGCCCCCCCTGTCCGGGCGTAGCGGGCGGCCGAGGCGCCTGCTTTCAGGCCTTCCGCCGTAACATAATCGACCAGATCGTGAACATGGACCACATTGCCCGACGCGAATACGCCGGGGGTGCTGGTTTCCATGTTTTCAAATACCACGGGACCGCCGGTACGGGGATCGATTTCTATCCCTGTCTGCCGGGAAAGCTCGTTTTCCGGAATAAGGCCCACGGAAAGCAGCAGGGTGTCGCAGTCATGCGTTTTTTCGGTTCCCGGAACAGGGTTGCGCTTTTCATCAACCTGGGCGGTCACTACCTGTTCCACCCGCTTATCCCCCCTGATATCAATAACCGTATGGCTCAGGTGCAGGGGAATGTTAAAATCGTCAAGGCACTGCACGATATTCCGGTTTAGGCCCCCGGGATAGGGCAGAACTTCGTACACCCCCAGGACCTCCGCCCCTTCAAGGGTCAGCCGCCGGGCCATAATAAGCCCTATATCCCCGGAACCAAGGATAAGCACCTTCCTGCCTATCCTATAACCCTCTATATTCATATAAAGCTGGGCCGTCCCGGCGGTAAACACCCCGGCGGGCCGGCTTCCGGGAATGCCCAGGGCGCCCCGGGTCCTTTCCCGGCATCCCATGGTAAGTACGACCGCCTTGGCCGAGACAGCCTTGTAGCCATGCTCCGGGTTCATCACATAAACGGTTTTATAAAGCGGCGAAGGGGCATCCCCCCCGGCGGGAGGCTCTACAGAGAGAACCATGGTGCCGGTGAGTTTTTCGATGGATGTTTCGGAAACGCGGTTTACAAAGCGCTCGGCGTATTCCGGGCCGGTCAGCTCTTCCTTGAAATGGTGGAGTCCAAAGCCGTTGTGAATACACTGGGGCAGAATCCCCCCAAGGACCCTGGCCCGCTCCAGAATACAAACCTTCCCGGCCCCGTTTTCCCAGGCGGAAACAGCCGCGGCCAGCCCCGCCGGGCCTCCCCCTATGACAAGCACATCGTACTGATCTTTCATTCCCCTTCCCCTTCCGGTGTTTTTGTCTCGCCCGCGATGATATACATGCCCTCGCGATCAAGGGGTACGCTGTCCGGCCTGACAGGGTCGCCCTGTATTTTGCCCAATTCCCGGATAATACTCTCCATGACCCGGGGGCCGCAAAATCCCCCCTGGCAGCGCCCCATGCCCGTGCCGCAGCGGCGTTTTACCGCGTCCAGGGAACGCGGGGGCAGGGGCCGCTTGAACGCGTCGACAATTTCCCCTTCGGTCACTGTTTCGCAGCGGCATATAATCGTACCGTAAAGCGGGTTTTCCTCTACCGCTTTACGCCGCTCTTCATGGCTCATATGCTTAAACCGCTTTACCCGGCGGCCCGGTACAAAGGCGGGGTTTTCCTCAAGGGCGAGTCCGGCCTCTCCCAGCATCCGCGCCACATCCAGGGCAATAGCCGGAGAAGAGGTAAGCCCCGGCGACTTAATCCCGGCGATATTAAAAAACCCGGGAACGTGTTTCGACTCGCCTACCAGAAAATCGCCTATATTGCTGTCGGCCCGGACGCCGGCAAAATTACGTATGGACTGGGAAAAATTGATATCCGGAACGGATCTACGCGCCATCCCCCGGATAAAATCCAGACCCGCGGCGGTATTTGTCCGGTCGTCCCCGCCGACCCGTTCGCTGTCCGGCCCGGCAATAATATTCCCATGAGCCGTGGGGCTTACCAGCACCCCTTTCCCGTTTTCGTTCGGGCAGGGGAATATTACATTATTGACCAGGTACGACGCGGCGCTGTCCATTAAAAAGTACTGCCCGCGTTTATGGTGGATGGAAAAATACTCCGGCTCGATCATCCGGCTTACAATGTCCGCGTATACCCCGGCCGCGTTTACCACAAAACGCGCCTCTATTTCTTCCTGGCCGGCGCTGACGATAAAACGATCCCCGGCTTTGCGGATTGCGGTAACCTCAGTATCAAGCCGCACCCGGGCGCCGCCCTGTACCGCCGCTTCCGCCTGGGCCGCGGCGAATTCCCAGGGAGAGACTACGCCGCCTGTTGCGGCGTAGAGCGCGCAGAGGCCTTCTTTGGCCAGACGGGGTTCCATTTCGTGGAGTTCGTCGTACTCAACAATTTTCAGCCCCGGAACATGGTTGGCAATACCCCGCTCGTACAGATCCTTGATCGTGGCCCGGTCCTGATCGTCAAAGCCGACAACCAGGGAGCCGGTCCTCCTGTGGGGGACATCCAGGGATTCGCATAAGGCGT
>JAIRYB010000226.1 GCA_031267955.1 Spirochaetaceae bacterium
CGTAAAGACAGGGTGGAATTGGCGGGCGGTTTGGGTTATCATTGAAAAATATAACTATTCAGGGGTCCCTATGGAAAACCGCTCCGCCTTGTTTACCGATTTTTATTCCCTTACCATGGCCCAGGGCTACTGGAAAAAGCGGATGAACCGCCGCTCGGTCTTTGAAATGTTTTTCCGCCGGCAGCCTTTCGACGGGGGCTTTTCCGTCTTCGCGGGGCTGGAGCCGCTGATCGAAGCGATACGGCGTTTTTCGTTTTCCCCGGAGGATATCGGGTATCTGCGCTCTCTTAATATGTTCGAGGACGATTTTCTCGACTACCTGAAAGGGTTCCGTTTTACCGGTTCCCTCTACGCCATGGACGAGGGCCGGATCGTATTCCCCCATGAGCCGCTGGTCCGTGTCGACGGGGGGCTTATCGAATGCCAGATACTTGAGGGGATGCTCCTCAACATCATCAACTTCCAGAGCCTTATCGCTACCAAAACCGCGCGGGTATGGCTCGCCGCCGGGAAAGGCACGATAATGGAATTCGGCCTGCGCCGCGCCCAGGGATTCGACGGGGCCATGTCCGCCTCGCGGGCGGCTTTTATCGGCGGGGCCGACGGGACCAGCAATGTGCTTGCGGGAAAGGCCTACGGTATCCCGGTGCTGGGGACCATGGCCCACTCCTGGGTGATGGCCTTCCCCAGCGAGGAGGACGCCTTTGACGCCTATGCCGAACTCTACCCCGACAAGACGGTCTTCCTTATAGACACTTACGACACGCTGAAAAGCGGCATCCGCAGCGCAATAAAGGCCGGGAAGAAACTTGCCGCGCAGGGGAAAAAATTCGGGGTGCGCCTTGATTCGGGCGATATCCACTACCTTTCCGTGCAGGTGCGGAAGATGCTTGACGACGCGGGTTTGCGGGACGCCGCAATAGCCGTTTCCAACGATCTGGACGAAAGGATCGTCCAGACCCTTACCAACGCGGGGGCGCCTGTCGATAGCTGGGGCGTAGGAACCCGGATGGTTACCGGCGGGGACGACGCGGCCTTTAGCGGGGTGTACAAGCTGGTCGCGAAAGAGGATGGCGCGGGGCGTCTCGTCCCGGCGATTAAATTCTCCGACAACCCGGAAAAAACCACCATGCCGGGATTAAAGCAGGTGTGGCGGGTCCGCGATGCCGGCGGCTTTGCCGTCGCGGACGTTATGGCCCAGGACGGGGAAACCCTTGAAAAAAACGCCCGCTGCGCTTTCTGGCACCCTTCGGCGGATTACCGGCATTTTTACCACACCCTGGAAGGGAAGGCTGAATCCCTGCTCCGCCTGAGGCTGCGGAACGGCGAGCTGATCTTGCCCCACCCGCCGCTTGGGGAAATACGGAAACTGGTTAAAAGCGATCTTGAGATATTTGACAGCAGCTACAAGCGCATCCTCAACCCCCATATCTACAAGGTATCAATCACCGAGGGCCTGAGGGCGCTTAAGCTTGAATTGATGGAAACCTACCTGGGGGACCTGTAGCGGGCGGCCGGAGAAAAAGAGGAGGCGGACCATGGGCGATACGGTAAAGGTATTTTTCCCCGGCGGCAAAACTGCCGAGGCGGCGCGGGGGACCCCCGTCAGCGCGCTGGCCGGGAATTTCGGCGCACTGCAAAGCCCCCTGGCGGCGGTAAAAATGGGCAACCGGATTCTCCCCCTCTCCGCCCGGCTCGAAATTAATTCCCGGATAGAGCCGGTATGTATCGATTCCCCCGAGGGGGCCGATATATACCGCCGTTCCCTTGCCTTTCTCCTTTCCATTGCCGCCCGGGAGCTTTTTCCGGGCCGCAGGCTTGTTATCGGCCATTCCCTGGGGCACAGCTACTACTACAGTTTCCAGGACGGGAAGATCCCCGGCAAAGGGGAAATCGAATCGCTCGGGGCGAAGATGCTTTCCCTGGCCGCGGAAAGCCTCCCCGTCACGGCGGAATACCTGTCCTTTGCCGAGGCCGAGGAGATATTCAGGGAAAGCGGGCAGGCCGATACCCTGCTCCTCCTTGAAAGGCAGAACAAGGCCGCCGTGCAGGTCAATGTCTGCCGGGGCCATGTGAATCTCTACATCGGGCCGCTCGTGCCGGACACCGGCATGCTTTCGGTTTTTGAGCTCATGGCCTATGAGCAGGGAATCCTGCTGCGTTTTCCGGGGGACGGAAGTAAAATTATCGATCCGTTTGCGGACACCCCCCGTCTTTTTTCGGTTTACCGGGAATATAAAAAATGGGGCCGTATCGTGGGGCTCAGGTCCGCGGGGGAACTTAACCGCATGGTTACGGAAAAAACCGTCAAGGATTTTATCCGCATTGCCGAGGCTTTTCAGGAAAAAAAACTAAACGAGATAGCCGACAGTATCTACCAGCGCAGGAATAATATCAAAGCCATACTGCTCGCCGGGCCGTCCAGTTCGGGGAAAACCACCACGGCGAAACGGCTCTCCATCGACCTAATGGTAATGGGAATAAAACCTATTGCCATTAGCCTTGACGACTACTACGGGGACAGCTCCAAAACCCCGCTGGACGAAAATGGCCGGCCCGACTATGAATGCCTTGAAGCCCTGGATGTCCCTTACCTGAACCGGCAGCTCCTTTCCCTTTTCAACGGCGAAGAGGTGACGCTGCCGGTATACGATTTTAAGACGGGGCGCCGCAAAGAATCGGGCGGGCGCAGGATACGCATGGAACGCCGTTCGGTGCTCATCATCGAGGGCATCCACGGCCTTAACGACAGGCTCACCGGGCAAATCGACCGCGGCGTCAAGTTCAAACTCTACGTCTCCGCCCTTACCCAGCTCGGCCTGGACGAATGTAACAGAATCCCCACTACCGATAACCGGCTTCTGCGGCGCATAGTCCGGGACAGCCAGTTCCGGGGGGTCGGCGCGTCCTGGACCATCCGGCAATGGCCCAGCGTCCAGCGGGGGGCGTGGAAACACATTTTCAGTTTCCAGGACAGCGCCGACGAGATTTTCAACTCCGCGCTGGATTACGAAATTCCGGTCCTTAAATTCTTCGCCGAACCCCTGCTGCGCTCTATAAGGCCGGACGAAGCCGAATATCCCGAAGCTTTCCGCCTCCTGTCGTTTCTGGACTACTTTGCCCCGATTTCCCCGCACCTTGTTCCGGGCCAGAGCATACTCCGCGAATTTATCGGGGGCAGCGAATTCAAGTATTAGGCGCCGGCCCGCCCGCGGAATGAGCCGGCAAGGCTTCTTTCAGTCTTTCTCTTTAAGCAGCGCGTCGTTGTTCAGCACTTTAAAGGAAACGGTTTTAGGGGACGCGGCGTCGCGCACCACGATGCCCTCTTTGTCAAGGCCGCTTGGGTATTTGCCCCTTGCCTTTTCCAGCAGTTCTTCCAGGGTATAGGCAAAGCTGTCTTCCCGCTCCTCAAGGGGTACAAAGGGGACGCCGAGGGACGAGCAAAGCCCGAGCGCCTCCTCGTAGGGAAGGTAGCGGCCGGAATCCCAGTCCTCGGCATCGAAAACATACCATGCAAGCGCGGAAAGCCGCAGCCGGTTTTTCTGTATTCCGGGGCCGCATATTTCCCCTGTCAGGACAATGTTTTTTCCGTACCGGGCAAATTTTTCCTTAAGGCCGTATTTGTAAACCGGCGTCCAGTACAGGGCGTCCGCCTCGTCCTTGATCTCCTTGTTGCGGCTGCAGCACCCGATTTTCCCGTCAATATAGTAAACAATCCCGGAAGTGCCGTCCATTTTTGTGGTGATGTAGTAGGGCTTCCCCCGCAGGCTGTCTATCAGTTCCGGGGCCGACTGAACGCGGATCTCGTCCGAGGCGGGAATCCCGTAGGGCCGCTCGCCGATGATAGTGCCCCCCGCGCCCGCTGTTTCAGGGATATACCATTTTTTTACACCGAGTTTTTCCGTAACGTCGTCGCCCTCTCCGGAACCTTCAAGTTCGGGGAACAGGGAAAGCGCCAGGAAAAGGCCCTGGGAAAGCTGGCCGCGCATCTTTACCGTGCGGATGCGGAAGCCCCCGCCGTTATCCTCGTTCTCGCGGTACGATGAAATACGCAGGAATTCATAGCGCGGATCAACCGGGAGGAAGCTGTCCACCTCGAAATACACGCCCAGGTCCCCTGTTTTAAATTCATTTTTCTTGACAACGCACTGCCAGCCCATAACATGGGCCGTTTCAAGAAAATCCGAATCAGGAATGACGGTAATCGCCTTAACCTTTTGAATAGTAACAAGCGCGCGCATGTCCGGCTCCTTAAATGATAGGTATTACTTTTAGAATAATGCTTTTTTAAAAAATGGCAAGCGTTCGAGGCCGCGCGCGGCAAATTTACATTCGAGTTTTGCTCCGCAAAACCCATGGATCTGTTACAGCCGGCCTCCATGCCGGTCCGTCTGCGGCGGAAATCCGCCCCAGTGCCGGCGCGAAACCCCGCGTTATTCCAGGGCGTCCCGTATGCCGTCCGCGGCAAGGTTAAGGGACAGGGCGGTGATAACAATTGCGGCGGCCGGGAAGAACATCAGGTGGGGGGCGCGCCGGAGGAATTCGCGGGAAGATGAAAGCATGGCCCCCCACTCGGGCACGGGCGGGCTGACGCCGAGGCCGATAAAGGAAAGCCCCACGGAAACCAGTATCATTCCTGTTACCGACAGGGCCGTCTGGACAACAATGGGGCCGATCGCGTTGCGGAGTATGTGCCGGCGGATGATCGCGGCGCCCCCCAGTCCGTTTACCCGCGCGGCGGTGATATAGTCGTTTTCTGTAATGGTAAGAACAACGGATCGGACAATGCGGGTAAAATTGGGGATATACGCCGCCACGATCGCGATAAAAAGATTCTTCACCCCCGGCCCGAGGGCGGCCACTATTGTCAGAGTGAGCAGCATATAGGGTATGCTGAGGAGGGCGTCCATGATCCGCATGATAATTTCGTCGGCAAGGCCGCCCGCGTAACCGGCTATCGAGCCGAATACAAACGCCGCCGCCATGGAAAGGGCCGCCGCGCCGAAGCCCAGAAGCAGGGATATTCTTCCCCCGTGGATAATGCGGGTGAACAGATCCCTGCCGTGGTCGTCGGTGCCGAAGATGTGTTCCCGGCTTGGCCCCTGGAGGCGTACGCGCGGGTTCTGGCGTATGCCGTTTTCCAGCGGGGCGATAAGCCCGGCGAAAAGCGAGAAAAATACGATTACCGCCAGTACCGCGAGGGCGGCGGACGCGGGCCGGTTTTTGCGGTACTTTTGCCAGAATTTTTTCACCTGCCGCCCCTTTTGCCGTCAAAACGGACGCGCAGCCTTGGATCGAGGAACGCGCACAGAATATCCACCGCAAGCATGGTAAAGCTGAAAGAGAGTGACAGAAATACTGTCGCCGCCAGCACTACCGGGGTATCCTTCATCCTGACGGCCTCGATAATGTGGCTGCCGAGTCCCGGAATAGCGAACACTGTTTCCGTTATCACCGCGCCGCCCAAAAGGTAGCCCAGGTGCATGCCCATCGATGTGATTACCGGGATAATGGCGTTTTTAAGGGCGTGGACCAGGATCACCCGGCCCTCCCCAAGCCCCTTGGCGCGGGCGGCGCGTATATAGTCCGTCCCCAGCGTTTCGAGCATCATGGACCGGGTAAGCCTGAGTATGCCCGCCGATGCCGGGATACTCAGGGCAATCAGCGGCAGGATAAAATGGCGCCAGCTCGAAGCGCCGTTCGAGGGGAGCGCGCGGAGTTTCAGGGAAAAAAACAGAATCAGTACCATGCCGAGGACAAAAGCCGGCACGGACGCGCAAAGGACCGTAAATATATTGGCGAGTATGTCGGCGGCCTTTCCCCGCTTTACTGCGGCGAGTATGCCCAGGCCTATGCCGATAAGGGAGCTTGAGAGGGTTCCCAGGAGGGCAAGGGCAAAGGTATTCGGCGCCTTGCGCAGTATCTCCGTTATCACCGGAGTCCGGGAACGGTAGGAAGTGCCCCAGTCGCCGTGAAACACAAGCCGCCGGAGGTAGCCGGCGTAGCGCGCGAGGAAAGGCCGGTCAAGCCCCAGGTCGGCCCGCAGTATGGCAAGCTGGGATTCGTCCGCCCACTCGCCCAGGATAAGCCGGGCGGGGTCGCCGGGGGTAAAGTCCATGACAAAGTACACGGCAAACACCAGCGCCATTGCCAGGGGTATGAAGAGGAGTATGCGTTTCAAGGTATAGCGGAGCATCGCGGATTCGCCTAAACCATAGCGCTTTAGCGGCTCATTTCCAGGAAATGTCTTTAAGGTAGATGCCGTTGGGGAAACTCCGGGAAATCACAATATCGCTGTTGTGGGCCCGGATAATCGCGGGGCTGGCGAACACCGCGTAGGGGGCGTCTTCCTGCGTAATGTTTACAAGCTGCTCAAAGACGGCGCGGCGTTTTTCCGGATCGGCTTCCCGGCGTCCGGCGGCAAGAAGCCGGTCGGCAGCGGGATTGCTGTAGCGGGCGGAGTTCCCCTGGCCGATGCTTGCCGTATCGTAGAATTTGCCCAGGTAGTTCATGTCCTTGAACATGATATAGTGGCCGCCCGCCGCTATCTGGAAATCGCCTGAATAATACTGGGTAACCCAGGTATTGAATTCCATAATTTCTATGGAAAGATTGACGCCTATATCCGCGAGATTCTGCTGCGCGATTTCCGCTACCTGGCGGTTTGCCCCGGTGGTAATGAGCGTTACATTTACCGGCGCTTCCCCGCTTACCCCCGCTTCCGCCGCCAGCAGCGCCGCCCGCGCGGGATCGTACGGGTAACGCCGCGCGGGCTCGGCAAACCCGCCCATCCAGGGCATGGCCATATAATCCTTGACAACGCTTTTCCCCTCGTAGGCGACGGCGGCGATAGTATCCCTGTCTATGGCATAATTGACCGCCTGCCTGAGCTTTACATTGTCAAACGGTTTTTTTTCCACGTTCATGCTGAGGTAGTTCACCCGGTTCGAGGGGCTTGAAAATACCGTGACGCCGTCCTTGCCCTCAAGCGCCGCGGCGGAAGCCGCGCCTGCGATCCAGACCAGATCGATATCCCCGGTTTCAAGCGCCACCGCCGCGGTAAAATCATCGGGAATGATCCTGAACACTACGTTTTTTATCGGCGGGGGCGGCCCGTAGTAATCGGCAAAAGCCTCCAGCCGCACTTCCTCGCCGCTCTTCTTGCTTACAAAACGATAAGGCCCGGTGCCTATGGGGTGCCCGCCGTATTTTTCAACGGATTTTACCGCCTTCTCGCTGTATATGGCAAACTGATCGCTTGCGAATTCCGAAAGAAAAGACGTGATAGGCTCGAAAAGCGCCAGCTTTATCGTATAGTCGTCGATAACGGTAACTGTTTTAATCAGGGAGGTAACGGCGCTGCCGTAGGGCGTGCCGCGCGCGTACTCAATGGTAAAGGCCACATCCCGGGCTGTAAATTCTTCCCCGTTGTGGAACTTCGCGCCCTTCCTCAGGCGGAACGTGTAGTCCAGCCCGTCCTTTGAAATTTCATAATCCTCGGCAAGCCAGGGGCCGGGCCGCCCCTCCTCGTCAAAAAAGAGCAGGCCGTCGTAGATATTGTTCCCGATCTGGCCCTCTATAAGCGTGTTGGCGTAGAGCAGATCAAAGGTGGCCGGGTCGGACGCGACAGACACTACCAGCGTATCCCGCGCGGGCCTTGCCGTTTCCCCTCCGCCCGGCCCGCCGCTTCCCTCCCGGGAGCAGGCGGAAAGGCAGGCCAAAGCGGCCAATAAAGCGATGCGAATTTTCTTTTTCATCATGCGGTTCCTTTGGATGAAAGCTGTAGCCATCATACCGGAAAAACCCTATAATGAAAACCGGTTACGGACCGTGTTTGGGGGTGAAGGTGAGGGTTGTTGAAAGCGGCTTGATCGCGGAGGCGGTAAAAAACGCCTGTATCGAGGCGAACTGGAATTTGCCTTCCGATGTGCGGGACTGCATACGCGCCGCGCGGGAAAGGGAACCCTGGCCGGCAGCCAGGGAAATGCTTGACAGGATTATCGAAAATTTTTCGCTTGCCTCGCAGCGGCGTTCCCCTGTCTGCCAGGATACGGGGATGGCCTGTGTTTTTGTGGAAATAGGGGACGAAGCCTACGTCGAGGGGAGCCTTGAAGACGCGGTAAACGAAGGGGTAAGGCGGGGCTACGCGGAGGCTTGCCTGCGGAAGTCGGTGGTGGCCGATCCCCTGGATCGGAAGAACACCGGCGACAATACCCCCGCAATGCTCTATGTTGAATTTGTCCCCGGCGACAGGATCGCTGTCACGGCAGCGCCCAAAGGTTTTGGAAGCGAGAACAAGAGCCGCCTGAAAATGCTCCGCCCTTCGGACGGCGCCGGGGGCGTAATTGAATTTGTACTTGACACGGTGGAAAGGGCCGGGGCCGATCCCTGCCCGCCTGTTGTAGTAGGGGTGGGCATAGGCGGCACCTTCGACAAGGCGGCGTTCCTGGCAAAGAAAGCCCTGCTCAGGCCCCTGGGGTCACGCCACAGGCAGGAATACTACGCGGGCCTGGAAGCCGCGCTCCTGGAAAAGATCAACGCCCTGGGCATAGGCCCCCAGGGATTCGGCGGCGCGGCGACCGCGCTCGCTGTGATGATAGAAACCCTGCCTACCCATATCGCGGGCCTGCCCTGCGCGGTAAACATCAACTGCCACGCGGCCCGCCATGCCAGGGTAGTGCTATGAATGCCCGCCGTATCGCTCTGCCCCTGACCGGAAGAATATGCGCGGAACTTAGGGCCGGCGATGCCGTGTACCTGAGCGGCGTCCTTTACAGCGCCCGCGACGCGGCCCACAAGCGGTTTATCGAACTGCTCGACGCCGGGAAGCCCCTTCCTTTTGCCCCGGAGGGCGCCTGCATCTATTATATGGGCCCGTCGCCCGCCGCGCCCGGGCAGGTAATCGGCGCGGCGGGGCCGACTACGAGCGGCCGCATGGATGCCTATACCCCGCGCCTTTTGGGCCTGGGCGTCCTGGGCATGATAGGCAAGGGGGACCGTTCGGCCGAAGTCGCGGCGGCTATGAAGCGGGCGGGGGCGGTGTACTTCGCCGCCCTGGGCGGGGGCGGCGCGCTCCTTTCGGACCGCATCAAAGAAGCGGAAGAAATCGCCTTTCCCGACCTTGGCGCCGAAGCGGTACGCCGCCTTTTTGTGGAGGAATTCCCCGCGCTAGTCGTAATCGACTGCCTGGGAAACAACCTCTACCGTAGCGGGAGGGAGGCCTATCTGCGCAGCAGGCTGCCGGGAAAGCCCTAGTACGCAGTCAGTATTGGGTCTGTGAATATAATACGGTTCGTCGAGGAAGGATTTGAGGCGACTAACGAAAGAAAATCCGGCATTGCTTTTACAAATGCAATCTCCGCTGGATTTCGGCCCAAAGCGCTTTCCCCTCAAAAAACAGCAGAAACGCCAGAAAAACAAGCGCCGCGCAAAAGTTAATCG
>JAIRYB010000236.1 GCA_031267955.1 Spirochaetaceae bacterium
GGAGCGATCCCCCTTGAAGGTATGGATTTTATAGTTGATCCGGTGAACCAAAGGCTGGTTGGGGCGCATGGCGATCACGTGGTGTACCTTGCGAAATGATAATGGGTCAAGGCATTAAACCCCCGCCCCCAATAACCCTCTCGCCGGTTCGCTGAGGAAACGCAAAAAGCACCCGGCGCTGTCAGGAACCGGCGGGCCTGCCGGCGGCGCGGCATTTATCGCAGCCGCAGGGGGACTTGCCCTGCCGGAAATTCCTGATAAGCCTGAAACAGATAAAGCCCAGCGCGCCGAACACTATTACCGCTACAATAATCGTCGAAAGGTTTGCCCGGATAAAAGCCATGTTTTCTCCTCCCCGGAAGTTTGCCGCAGATGCGCCCTTATATTAAATTCAGCCGGCTTGCGCGGTAAATCCCGCAGCGCCGCGCGGGACCCCCGGCTTGCGGGCCAGCATGAACACGAAAAACGCCAGCACTAAAATTGCCGCGGCTGTTCCCGGGCCAAAACCGCCGCCCGTAAACAGGGTTCCGAACTGGTAGACCATGAGCGCGAGCAGATAGCCGTACACAAGCTGGTAGCCTATGGCTAAAAAGGTCCACCCGGCGTTGTTCATCTCCCGCCTTATCGCGCCCATTGCCGCGAAACAGGGCGGGCAGTACAGGTTGAATACCAGGAACGCGTATGCGGAAATTACCGTAAAATTGGCGGCAAAAGAACCCCACATCTCCTGGCCGTCTTCGGCGACTTCCGCGAAACCGTAGAGCACGCCCATGGTGCTTACCACGTTTTCCTTGGCTATCAGGCCCGTGATTGTAGCTACCGCCGCGTCCCATCTGCCGAAGCCCAGGGGGGCGAACAGAAAAGCTATCGCCGAACCCAGGGACGCCAGAAGCCCGTCGTTCAGATCCTCCACCATGCCGAAGCCTTCCCCGGTAAAGCCGAAGGACGAGAGGAACCACACCAGTACCGCCGAGATAAGGATGACGCTGCCGGCTTTTTTGATGAACGACCAGCCCCGCTCCCACATGCTGCGCAGCACGCTTCCGGCGGTGGGCAGATGGTAGGCGGGCAGTTCCATCACAAAGGGCGAGGGATCGCCCGCGAATAACGGGGTCTTTTTCAGCATGATGCCCGAAACAATTACCGAAAATATTCCCAGGAAATAGGCGCTGGGGGCGACCCACCACGCGCCGCCCAGGACGGACCCGGAGATAAGCGCGATAATGGGAAGTTTCGCGCCGCAGGGCATAAAAGTGGTGGTTATCACAGTCATGCGGCGGTCTTTTTCGTTTTCGATAGTCCTGGACGACATGACGCCGGGGATGCCGCAGCCCGTGCCGATGAGCATGGCGATAAAGCTCTTCCCCGAAAGCCCGAAACGCCTGAAAATGCGGTCCAGGATAAAGGCGATACGGGCCATATAGCCGCAGCCTTCGACAAACGCGAGGAAAAGGAAAAGTACCAGCATCTGCGGCACAAAGCCGAGCACGGCCCCCACCCCGGCTATAATGCCGTCCAGTATAAGGCCGTTAAGCCAGCCCGCCGTGCCGATCGCTTCCAGGGCGCTTCCCACGATTACCGGGACGCCCGGCACCCAGACGCCGAAATCTTCGGGCGCGGGTTCTTCCGCTAGAGCCCCGGCCTCAAAAGCCTCTGCCGCTTCCGCGAACGCGCCGCCCCCGGCAAGGTGCCAGCCGTCGCCGAAAAGGCCGTCGTTGGTCCAGTCGGTAACCCAGGTGCCGACCGTCGTTACGGAAACAAAGTAAATGAAAAAAATAACCGCCGCGAAAACCGGCAGGGCTAGGAAACGGTTGGTAACAACGCGGTCGATTTTATCCGAAACAGTATCGGCGCCCCGGAACTTTTTCCTGAGGCAGGCGCCGGTGAGCTTTCCGATAAATTCGTAGCGTTCTTCGGTAATGGCGCTCTCCGAATCGTTGTCCAGCGCGTCTTCCGCCGCTTTGATAAACTTTTCCGAATAGTCAAAAAGGCCCGCAGGCAGCCCCAGCCGGCTCTGCCGCTCGGCGATCTTATTGTCCCTTTCAAAAACCTTAAGGGCAAGGTAGCGCCTTTTTTCCGCCGGGACAGGGGGGCCGAGCCTGGCGTCAATGGCGGCGAGGGCTTCCTCGACTTTGCCTGAAAAACGCAGGGCCGGCGGCGGGGTTTTCCCCGCGTTTTCCTTCGCCCGCGCGGCGTTTTCAGCCGCGCCCAGGGCTTTTTGCACCGCGTCGTCGATGCCGGTCCCCTTAAGGGCCGATACAGCCGCTACCGGGCAGGAAAGACGCTTTTCCATGACGCCAAGATCGATGCTGTCGCCGTTTTTCGCGACCACATCCATCATATTTACCGCGACAACAACCGGGATACCCAGTTCCAGAAGCTGGGTTGTAAGGAACAGGTTCCGTTCCAGGTTGGTACCGTCTACAATATTGAGAATCGCGTCGGGCGCTTCGTCAAGCAGGTAGTTACGGGCGATTATTTCTTCCAGGGAATAGGGGGAAAGCGAATAGATGCCGGGAAGGTCCATTACCGTAACGTCGCGGCGGCCTTTAAGGCGGCCTTCTTTTTTCTCTACAGTGACCCCCGGCCAGTTCCCCACAAACTGATTCGCCCCCGTAAGGGCGTTAAACAACGTAGTCTTGCCGCTGTTCGGATTTCCAGCCAGCGCTATTTTTACCGCCACATCATACCCGCTACACTTCTTCCACCTGGATGCGCTCTATATCCGCCTTGCGGAGGCTTAGTTCGTAGCCCCGCACCGTAATCTCCACCGGATCGCCCAAAGGCGCCACTTTCCGGACTGTCAGCTCGGTATTGACGGTGATCCCCATGTCCATAATCCGCTTTTTCATCGCGCCCTGGCCGTCCACCTTAACCACCCTGACTTTCTGGCCGCTTTTTACCTCGTTTAAGGTCCGCATGCCCTCTCCTACACCAATATTTTCGAAGCCATCTCGCGGCTGAGCGCCACGCGGGAATCCTTTACCTTGACGATAAGGCCGCCGTCAAGTTCCGAAACCACCGTCACGGCGCTGCCCGTCACAAAGCCCATTTTTTCAAGCCGTTTACGGGCCTCATCCCTGCCGCCGACCTTTTTTATGGAAATTTCCACTCCCGATTGCTGCAAAGTCAAAGGCATATCTCAAACCCCCAGGTTCTTCCCTATAAAATTAAGTTGTTCTCTATAAACAAAGATAGCTCTTGCTAACATAATTGTCAAGGCCCCCGCAGTTTTGGGGTTCATGTTTCAGCCCGGAATTTGGACGCATCCCCGCCGGCGCGGCGCTTCGCGCGCTAGCTCGGGCGATAGTTCATTCGATAAAGAACCCAGGAGCAATCTCGAAGCAAGCGTGCTTGCCGGTATCGTCCCGGCTGTATCGAAGCCGCTTGCGCGGCATTAAGGGGTTTTGACAGCCCGGACAAGGGCTTTGCGAAGCATCGTTCCACAAGAACGCGACCAGGGCTGGCAAAATGTGACGTGGGTTTTGCGTGGGAATGAGCAAAGCGAATGACCTAGGAGCCTGTTGCACTTGTGGATTTTTTGCATATTCATGCAAAAAATCACGATTATCCGGCATCCTTACGCAGTTTGCAGGGTAAAAAATCGCCTGATCGGCGATTTGCTGAGGATTTAAACGCGAAGCGCAACAAACTGCTAGCAGCCTGTTGCGCTTCATCCACGGGATCGACCAAAAGGCGCGGGAAATGGTAAAATTCCTGCATGGGTGCGAGATTTGTCAACATAGACCGGGACACGCCGCTGTTGTTTCCCGAAGATTTGCGGAAATGGATACCTGAGAACCACATTGTCCACTTTATCATCGATGCCGTAATGAAACTGGATATCAGGAACTTCAAGG
>JAIRYB010000177.1 GCA_031267955.1 Spirochaetaceae bacterium
GTTCCCAGGGCGGCCAGGGAACCGTTCCAGAGTACCCAGCGGAGAACCATGGACGGAACTACATCGGCGCCCGCCCGGAGAAAACCCAGGACTATAAGGGCGACGATGATCGCGGGGAAAATCCAGCCTGCGGCTTTTCCCAGGGCGCTTCCCGGGGGGACGCTGTCCAGTTCCGATACATCCTCGCCCGCCTCCCTGTTCGCGATTTTTTCCATGTTTGCCCTGATCCCCTGGATATGGCCGGCCCCGACCACGGCAACTATTTTCCGCGAGCCGTCCCGGGCATCCGCGGCGGCGGCCCATATTTTGGCGGCCAGATAGCGGTCCCGCTCGTCGATAAGGGTTTCCTTTACCTTGGGAAGATAGTCCGCCAGTTCCGCCATCATGCCGTCAAGTTCGCTGAGGTTTTTCAGTTTTTCGATTTCCGTCTCGCTCAGTTTTTCCGTACTGAACGCGCTGGAAGCCAGGGTGGCCAGGAGTTTGCATTTGCTCCACAAACCGCAGCGGGCCCAGGCCCGGCGGAGGGTAAGCTGCACTTCGCGATCGCAGAGGCTGTGGGGTATGCCCAATTCCGTAGCGGTTTCCACGGCGGTTTTCATTTCCTCGCCGGGCTTTACCCCCAGTTCCAGGCCCATCCTGCGCTGAAAACTGGCCAGCGTCAGATTCGCCATCAGCAGGAAGCCTTTGCCTTCCTTGAATATCTTTACTATATCAAGCTTTTCCCAGTTTTCCTTCCGGCTGATGGAGGCAAAGCGTTCGGCGTCCAGTTCGACGCAGACCATGCCGGGATTTTCTTCCCGGATAACCCTGTCTACTTCGTTGATGCTTTCCCGGGATACATGGGCGGTCCCAACCAGGATAATTTCCCTGCCTTCAAGGGTAAAGCTGATGCGAGTGTCGTTCATGTCTGCTCCGTTTTAGCTAGGGTGCAAAATCCCGATTATCGGGGCTGCTTTGGCAGTTTGCATGGTATCGCAACAAACTGCTAGGGGGCGCGGCCCGGCGTCCCTTCCGCCAGGTTGCGGGAACTTATGGCCCATTCGTTAAGCCGCCATTCGGGGACGGCCTTTTGATCCAGATCCCTGACCAGGGAGTAATACCTGTCCGCGATGACGCTGCCCCGAATCTCGTAGTACAGGCCCAGATAATAGGCCATTCTTGCCTTGGTTACCAGGCTCCTTTCGCGGTCTACCCGGCCCGCCACGTCGGTGTCGCCGTTAAGATCATGGTAAAGCCTGAGCATGTAATAGTCCAGACTCTCCCGGGGGACTTTCCTCATGGCGCCTTCCAGAAACGTTCTGGGGGATTGCAGCTTGTCGGCGCGCATCCAGTTCGCGGCGGCCAGAAGCGCGTAGGCGGTCTCTCCCGGGGCGTATTGGTATGCCTTGAGAAACGCGTCCCTGGCCTCCGCCCACCGGCCTTTTTTCATCTTTATCGTCCCCAGGCCTTCAAAGGCGAAATAGTAATCCGGCTTGAGCCTTGTTACCGCCGCGTAGTCTTTTTCCGCGCCGTCGTAGTCCCCCAGATCGTCCTTGATGCCGGCTGTATAAACGTAAGAAAGAAAGTTGTCCGGTTCAATATCCCTGGCCCTGCTGAATTCTTCCAGGGCTTCGGCTTTCAGGTTCATCCGGATAAGCACATTCCCCAAATCGTGGCTTATCCAAAAATTGCCGGGATCGAGTTCTCTGGCCGCCCGCAGATCCGCGGCGGCGTCCGGCAGGGCGCCCCTGATCCGGTAGACGCGGGCGCGCTCGCTCAGGGGGGCCGCCCAGCCGGGGTAGAGTTTGATCGCCTGGTTCAGCAGGGCGGTCGCCTGCCGGTAATTTTTATCGTGGCGGTAAACCCCGGCCCTTCCAACCAGGGCGTGCCCGTTCCCCGGCGCCGCGGCCAGCGCTTTGTCAAAGAAAGAGGCGGCGTTCCGGTAAGAATTCGCGCGCAGCGCGATATCGCCCAGCCCCACCAGGGCGTCCGCGTGGGCGGGATCGATTTTGACGATCTTTTCCAGGGTTTGCCTTTGATCCCTCTCCTTCCCCTCGGCCATGAAAATATTGGAGAGTACCAGCAGGGCGTCGGTATTTTCGCCTTCCCGGGCAAGTACGTCGTTTATGATCGAACGGGCATCCTGGCCGCGCCGGGCTGAAACAAATACCGAAGCTTTGAGTATCTGTATATCCGCTGCGGATGCCTCTTCCGGATCTATTTCGTCAAAAAGGGCAAGCGCGCCGTCGTAATCCCCTTCCCCGAGCAGGGCCGACATCCGGGCCAGTACGCCGGTAGTCCCGGAAAGCTCCGGACCGGGCGGCAATTCCGGCTCCGGCACTGCCCGCGCGGGACTGTCCGGCCTTTCGGAAGGAAGCGGGGGGGCCGCCGGGGCGGTTTTACAGGCGGCAATGCCCGCAAAAATAAGCGTCAGAATCAGGATCGTTCCCGGAACAAGGGCTTTTTTCATATAATTGTCGCTCATAATAGTATAATTATCGGCAAGTTGAAACAAGAACCTGTGATCGGGTATCCTCAATATAGTATGAAAAAACCAGTAGTTCCCCGGATTGTCGGCCTTTTTTTCCTGTATTTTGGGGTATTCACCTTTTTGGTTGTGCTTCAGTTCAGCCGCCGCCGGGATTTTTCCTTTCACGCGGGGGCGATGACAGTTTCCGGCCATTACGGGGAAGTTTCCCGGGGCGGCGATCCCGCGGCCGATTCGGGCGGATTCCTGCCGGAAGGCGACCTGAGCGTTTTTTTCGGCGGTATGGAATTCCGCATTACCGGGCCGGAAGGCGATTTCGCCTTTCTCCGTTCCGGCGGGGAAATGGATTGCCCGGAAATTCTGTCCCTTGCGGTCGAAGGCGATTCCGCCGCGATCCGCTTTTCCGGGGCCGGGGATACCCCCCCGGTTCTTGTATTTGACTCCCGGATCTCTCCCGGCGGGCCGGAACTGCGGATTACCGGCTCTTTCGGGGAGGATCATACCGGGGTTGAGATTCCCTTCAGGCTCCTGCGGAATGCCCGGCTCCAGGAAGCGGGCGACGGGAGTTTTGCCGTCAGCGCCGAGGGGTTCAGCTTCAATTTCGGCAGTTCCCGCCTTGATATGACCAGGCGGGTTCTGGTTATCGACGCGGCGTCGCCTGTCGCCGTTTACCGGGCCGTCCCGGACGAGAAAATTTTTTCCCCCGCGGATTATGTCCTTGCCTCGGCCCGGACGCCGGGCCAGTACAACGAGCAGGTATCCCGGTGGCGGGATCAGGTATTTGCCGCGTGGAACCGCACGCCTACAGCCTCCCTGGATAACGAAGAACTGATAGACGCTTACATAGCGGAAGCTGTCGGCCGGGGGATCTACCGGGAAGTGGTTTCCAGGATACCCCGTTCGTTTCTGGACAGTTCCCGGCGGACCTATGCATCGTCCCCGTTTTTCGGCCGCATGACCCAGAGCCTCCGTTCCCTTTCCGCCGCCGAACAGGAACGGCTTTCCCTTCTTGCCGAATCATCCGCGGCAAACCCCGCGGAATTCCTCGCCGAACCCCACGCCATTGCCGAAAACGCCGTCCGGGGGAACAGCGCCTTTATTGACCGGGCAAGCGCCCTGCTTTCCGGCCTGGAAGCTCCGGCCCTGAATCTCCTCCCCATAATTCTGGAAGCGTTTGTCGATCTGGCGGAATACCGCAACGGGGACAATTCCCCGGAACCGCTCATCGAGCCTTCCCTGTCCCTTATAGCCGAATCGCTCAGGAAGGACGAGAAGGACGGCCGCGTGCTTGTTTTCGAGGAAAACGCCGGGCAATTTACGGCGGGCAGCGAATTCAACCTCAGGCTGGGCGCCGCGATGGATCAATACGGGCGGCTTGCGGGCCGGGAGGATTGGGCCGCGCTGGGCCGCTCCCTTGTTCTCAGCGTACTGGGCCAGACCGATACGGTGGGCATGGTCCCGGGGGTAAGCGCCCTGGACGCCGGCGGGGTTTTCGTTGCGGGCCGGGATTCCCGGTTCAGCGCGGCCCGGCTTTACCGCTACCTCCGCCCGGATAATTTTCCCCGGGCGGAACGTATCGCCGGAGGCATTAACGGCTGGGTATGGACCGCGGTTTCGTCTGTCGGCGTTGTTCAAAACGGGGATATTACGGATATTTCCGTTACCTTCCCCGTTGGGGAAACCCATTACATGATGCTGCGGGGGATCAGGCCTTTTACCAAAATACAATTGTACGGGATCGATTACCGGACCGACCCCCAGTTTGAACGCTACGATTCATCGGGCTGGGTTTATTCAAGTTTGGAACAGACCCTGCTTCTCAAGATAAAACACCAGAATCCTGTGGAGCATATTGTGATCTATACTGCCGCCCCGCAGCCGCCCCGTCCCGCGCAGCGCCCCTCCCCGCCGTCCGAGCCGGACGCCGAAGTCTCCGATTCTGCCGCGAAAACGGCCCCGGCTTCAAACTCCTGACGCGGGCGGGCAAACGCGCGGGAATTTTTGTCTTTTTGTTTTGGGCGCGCTATGCCCTGTGCGGGGGGTAGCGTAATCCGGCCGCCTTGGGGCGCTTTTGCTGCTGCCGGAGATGCGGCCGGATGGAGCGCAGGGGGGCCGAAAAGCGGCCTTGGAATTTTGCCGCCCGCCTTTTGGTAACAGGCCCCCCTCCCGGACTAAACGGGTTTTCTTCCCGAAGGGATGGAAAAAAGAGGGGCTACGGGTTATTATAAAAATCCGATGGGAAAACGATCCGACGATACCCGGCCAGAGGCTGTTCTGCATTATCTGCCCTTTAGCGAGGAAGATGAAAAACTGGGGATGGTATGCACTACTGTGGGCAATGTGGAAGTGCCGCCTTATGTTGAATACCCTCCCAACAAGAACGGGCATCCCGCTATATTCCGCAATGTCGCAGAGGGCCGCACCCTGCCCAATTTTCATATCGTATACATTACCAAGGGGAAGGGTATATTCGAGGCCGATGGTAAAAGCTATACGGTTATGCCGGGATCGGCTTTTTTTCTCCTGCCCGGGCTGAAGCACCGGTACAGGCCGGTCTTTGAAGTGGGCTGGCACGAATACTGGGTCGGTTTCCAGGGGAAGAATTTTTTCGAATTGCTGGATGAGGGGATATTTTCCCGGGAGTATATTTTTTTCGAAACCGGCCTGCACGATAATATGGTGGCGATTTATAATATGATTATAGACGAGGTCAAAACCCAGGCGCCGCTTTTCCAGCTAAAAGCCTGCGCGGGGATTCTTTCGCTTATCGCGGAAATTCTGACCCGGAACCGGCGGAAAGAAGAGGTAAACAACTACCAGAGGATTGTGGAAAAGGCAAAGTCCCTTATGGAGGCGAATGTTTCCGGCGCGGTTAATTTACAGGCTATTTCCGGGCAGATTGGGATTAGTACTTCCCGGCTTAACGAAATATTCAAGACCTATACTTCCATGACCCCGTATCAGTATTATATGCAGCTTAAAATAAAAAAGGCGGCGGATCTATTGGAACAGAAAAACGCGTCTATCAAGGAAGTGGCCTATACCCTGGGGTTTGAGGATCAGTATTATTTTTCGCGGTTTTTCAAGAAGAAGACCGGCGCCGCCCCTTCCGCCTGGCGGAAACTGATCTAGCGGAAGCCGGTTTAACGGAAACTGATTTAACGGAAGCCGGTTAGCCTGTGGAAAAAAAGTCCGCCTACGAACACTGCCGCCTCTGCCCCCGCCGTTGCGGGGCAGACCGCCGCTCCGCTCCGGGTTTTTGCGGAGAGACATCTGAA
Source organism: Spirochaetaceae bacterium (assembly GCA_031267955.1). GTDB lineage: Bacteria > Spirochaetota > Spirochaetia > Treponematales > Breznakiellaceae > JAIRRR01. The sequence continues at coordinate 5,746 of JAIRYB010000177.1, forward strand.
CTGCGCCTTGCCTCGGCGTCCATACACCGGGGGGAAGAACCGCCTATAACCGGCTCGGGGGGTTCCGGGACTGTTTTTATTACCGGCTGTAACCTGGGCTGCGTTTTTTGCCAGAACCGGCAGATCTCGCGGGCGGAGATGGGCCGGGCTGTTTCCGCCGGGGAATTTGCCGCCATTTGCCTGGCCCTGGAAAAAAAAGGCGCGGGGAATATCAACCTGGTTACCGGGAGCCACGCGGTTCCCGCGCTGGCGGAGGGGATACGCGCGGCCCGGGAGCAAGGGCTTTCCGTCCCCGTGCTGTGGAATTCTTCCGCCTATGAAAGCCCGGAAACCCTTGCCCTTTTGGCGGGTACTGTTGATGTGTACCTTCCGGATTTAAAGACTTTGGACCGCGAAATTGCCCGCCGGTTTTTCCGGGCCCCCGATTACCCCGAACAGGCGGCGGCGGCGATACTGTACATGCTTGAAAGCCGGGGCGCCCCGGAATACAGGCCGTCCGCGGCCCCGGCAGGC
>JAIRYB010000190.1 GCA_031267955.1 Spirochaetaceae bacterium
TGGGGTCTAATACCCAGGAACCCGCTTGCGCGGGGGAGCCTTGGGGCGGTTAGAATTGGTAACACCAACAAAAAGATGGTAGTAGCCCCCACAGTTACATAACTTCCTTACAGAACGAACCTCGTAAATGATGCGACGCTTACAAGATACCCCGCCCCTTGGGGCGGGGAGGTTCATTCGTGGCGAGGGGTTTAATACCCAAGAGCCCCCTTCTGGCGGGGGCGCTTTCTGGCCCGGCCCCGGCTTGTCTGGAGTGGCAGCCTGGAGTAACTTTATGATGTTGCGCCTGGCTCCGTTTACAAGATATTAACGCTGTGCTTTAATTTAGATGGGGGTTAGATATGACATCTGATAGAGCGGTGCGGGAACTGCCGGAAATTTTTGAATCCTTTACCGATGCGCGGCGGCAGGGTTTTATCACCATGAAATCCCTGAAAGAACAGGGATACGGCGTGGCGGGTACTTTTTGTTCCTATGTCCCGGTGGAGCTGTTTATCGCGGCGGGGATCATTCCCGTGGGACTCTGTTCAACCAGCGAAGAAACCATAACCGAAGCGGAAAAGACCCTGCCCCGCAATTTGTGTCCCCTGATCAAAGCCAGTTACGGTTTTGCCGTTACCGATAAATGCCCCTATATGTATTTTTCGGATCTGGTGGTCGGGGAAACGACCTGCGACGGCAAGATCAAAATGTACGAGCTCCTGGGGAAAATAAAAGATGTGTATGTGATGGAACTGCCCCGGACTCAGCGCAAGGATTCCTCAAAGGCCCTCTGGCTGGGTGAAATCCGGGCCCTTCAAAAAAAGGTTGAAGAAAAATTTCAGGCCGTCATCACGGAAGAAAAACTCCGGGCGGCCATCCGGGAGCGGAACCGGGAACGGGCCCTGTTAAAGGCGGTGTATGAACTTTCCCTGGCAGCGCCTCCCCCCGTTACCGGGCTTCAGCAGTTACAGATCCTCTACGGCGCGCAGTTTAAATTTAACCACGGTGAAAAAGTCCGGGAACTTGAGGAGACGATATGCCGGGTCAAAGAAGAATACGCGGAGGGGAAGCGCCCGGTTTCGGAAAAGGCAAAGCGGATAATGATCACCGGCTGCCCCATGGGAGGGGCCACGGAAAAAGTCGTCCGCATTATCGAAGAGTCCGGCGGGGTGGTGGTGGTGTATGAAAACTGTACCGGGGCCAAACAATACGACCGTCAGGTTTCCGAATCAGGCGATCCCTGGGAAGCCCTGTGCGATTATTACCTGGCCATCGGCTGCAGCGTGATGAGCCCCAACCCGAACCGGTTCGAACTATTGGGCCGGCTCTGTACCCGGTTCGCCGCGGACGGGGTAATCGAAATGGTCCTCCAGTCCTGCCACACCTACGCGGTCGAGACCCAGGCGGTCCGGGAATTTCTGAAACCCCGGAACCTTCCCTTTTTGTCCCTGGAAACCGATTATTCCCCCGGCGATACCGCTCAGTTGAAAACCCGCATCGCCGCCTTTATCGAGATGCTTTAGGTATGACCGGAAAGCTCCGGGGAAGGCCGCTGGCCGGGATCGACTGCGGCTCCTCGTTTTGCAAAGGCGTCCTCCTGTATAACGGGAGCGTACAGGCCGCCGCCCGGCGTCCCACGGGCTGGGATATGGCGGAAAGCGGCCGGCGGATTCTGGCGGAACTTTTGGCCGGAGAGATTGCGGGGGAATCCGTCGATCCGCGTGCCGTCTCCCTGTCCGCCACAGGATACGGCAGGGAAAAAATTTCCGGCGCCGGTACGGTGATCACCGAAATAAGCGCCCACGCCAGGGGTGCGGAATTTCTCTGCCCCGGAGTAAAAACTGTTATCGACATCGGCGGCCAGGACAGCAAACTTATCTCCGTTGAAAACGGCAGGGTCCGGGATTTTCAGATGAACGATAAATGCGCCGCCGGTTCCGGGCGCTTTCTGGAGATGATCCGTCAACGGCTGGATCTGGATCATATTTTAATGGAAGAACTTTTTTCCCTTCAAAAAAAGATAACCCTGAACAGTACCTGTGTGGTTTTTGCCGAATCTGAAATAATCGGACTGATAACAGAAGGCGTGCCCCGGGAGGATATTCTCGGCGGGGCGGCGGATTCCCTGGCCCGGCGGATCGCCGCCCTGGCGGGCCGGACGGAGATTCTCCCCCCCGCGGTTTTGACCGGCGGTCTTTCGGAAAGCCCCGGCCTGTGCCGGATTCTTTCCGGGGTTTTGGGTGTGGAACTCCGGCCTCTTCCCCAGGGCATCTATGCCGGGGCCATCGGAGCGGCCCTGTCGGCGGGGGAACGGCAGTAACGCGGCAGGCCATAAATGTTTTATCCAGGGAACGCGCAAGGGATTGGAGGGGTGCGGAGCAGCCACGGCGCGGAGCGCCGGGGCCGGAGCGGCAGCGGAGCCCCGGAAAGCCCGGTCCGGCGTTTGCGCCGGATGCGCCCGCTATAAACTTGACCTTCGGCGGAAAAAGTTCCGCTAAAATCCAAGGAGGAGCTATGCTGGTTATTATTAAGGGGGCCGGGGATCTGGCGTCGGGAATTGCCCTCCGCCTCCGGCACGCCGGCTTTGACATAGCCATGACCGAAATCCCCATGCCCCAGGCGGTCCGCCGGACTGTGTGTTTCTCCGAAGCGGTGTACGCGGGGAGCGCACAGGTGGAAGATATTGTTGCGGCGCGGGTAAAAGACGAAGATGAAATGCGGGACTGTTTTTCCCGGGGGCGTATCGCGGTGTTTGTCGATCCCGGCGCATCTATCGTGCAGCGGTTTCAGCCGGCCGCGCTGGTGGACGCCATTATGGCGAAAAAAAATACCGGAACCTGCATCACCGTCGCCCCGGTGGTAATCGGCGTGGGGCCGGGTTTTACCGCGGGCCGTGACTGTCACGCCGTGATCGAAACAAAGCGGGGGCACACCCTGGGCCGGGTGTTCACTGAAGGGAGCGCCCTGCCCAATACCGGTGTTCCCGGCAGCATCGGCGGCTATACGGTTGAACGGCTGCTCCGCTCCCCGGCGGATGGGGTCTTTGAGGGACGGGCGCATATCGGCGATTCGGTCCGCCGGGGCGATATAGTGGCCGAGGTTGACGGGCTCCCCGTCCGGGCGGAGATAGACGGCATACTGCGGGGCCTTTTGCCTTCGGGGATTCCCGTTTCAAA
>JAIRYB010000224.1 GCA_031267955.1 Spirochaetaceae bacterium
CGCGTGTATATTTCAGACCGGGCCCATATCGTGCTGCCCAGGTACATACAGATTGACCGGGAGCGGGATCAGGCCCGGAAAAAGCCGATAGGCACTACCGGGCGGGGAATAGGGATCACCTATTCCATGAAGAGCGACCGTGACGGCATACGTATCGCCGATCTTTCCTGGAAGGAAAGGATGGACGACCTTGACGAGGCGGACCGGGAATTCCTTGCCCCCTATGCCGAAAAACTAAAGGCCATGTCCGTTGATCTTGCGACATACCTTGTACACCGCAAGAACGCGCAGGTGCTTTTCGAAGGGGCGCAGGGCGCGCTTCTCGATCTGGACCTGGGAACCTACCCCTATGTTTCAAGCGGCATGTCTTCCGCGGCCGGGGCTTCTATCGGCGGCTGTGTGGGGCCGCGCCGCCTGGACAAGGTGCTGGGTGTGTTCAAGGCCTACTCTACCAGGGTGGGGAACGGCCCCTTCCCCAGCGAATTCGTTTCCGAAAACGATGACGAGCTTTGCCGCTTTATCCGGGAAACCGGCCGCGAATACGGCGTCACCACCGGCCGTCCCCGGCGCTGCGGGTACCTCGACCTTGTAGCCCTGCGCTACGCCTGCATTGTCAACTCGATAGATTCGCTGGTGATGACCCATCTGGACGTATACGACACGCTGGACGAAATCAAGGCCTGCATTGCCTACCGCACGGGCGATAAAATAGTGGAAAGTTTTCCCGCTTCCGTCGAAAATCTTAACAGCGCCAGGCCTGTGCTGCGCTCTTTTTCGGGCTGGAAAAAATCCCTTGCCGGCGCCCTTACCTACGAAGAATTCCCGACAGCCGCCATGGAGTACATCGATTTTATCGAGCGCTTCTGCGAAACGCCGATAGACATTGTGTCTGTCGGTTATGACCGGAAAGAAACGATAATCAGAAAGTCCCCCTGGAAGAAGTAGCCCCGGACAAAATTATGGATAAAATTTTAATACTGGATTTCGGGAGCCAGACTACCCAGCTTATAGGCCGCCGCATCCGCGACCTGGGGGTTTACACGGAAATACTGCCCGGCGACGCCGCGCTTTCCGACGAGGTTCTCTACGGGGACAAGGGCGGCGCGCTTAAAGGCATCATCCTTTCCGGTTCCCCGGAATCTGTTTACACGGACGAGGGCGCGGTCCCCGACAGGCGTATATACGAACTGGAAATCCCGCTCCTCGGCATCTGTTACGGGTTCCAGCGCATAACCTGGGATCTGGGCGGGAAGGTGGCGCCGCTGCCGAAACGTGAATACGGACGCATCGGCGTTAGCGTGGCGGCGGAAAAGACGGACGAGGCGGACTTCGGCCGGACGCTGAGATTCCTCTCGGGCTTTGACGAGGCCCTCCCCCTTTCCGCCATAATCGCGTCCGGCATCCCGGAGCGCGCGGGCGCTGCCCCGTTCTCCGCCTCGTTCACCGCCTGGATGAGCCACGGCGACACCCTGACGGAGCTTGCGCCGGGTTTCCGCCAATACGGTACCAGCGATACCGGATACCCCGCCGTTGCGGCCCACGCCCAAAAGCCCTGGTTCGGCCTTCTGTTTCACCCGGAGGCGACCCATACCGGGCGGGGGCTGGAGGCGCTGGCGGCGTTTGTGTTCGGCGTCTGCGGCTGTACGCGGGGCTGGAGCATGGAGAAGTATGTAGAGAGTATCCGGGCCTCGCTGCCCGGGCGGGTAGGGGATAACCCGGTGCTGCTCCTCATCTCCGGGGGGGTGGATTCCACTGTTGTCGGCGCGCTGCTCCTCAAGGCCCTGGACAGCGAAAAAGTGCATTTAATGTATATGGACACCGGCCTTATGCGTAAAAACGAAACGGAAAATGTTTCGGCGAATTTAAGACGCCTTGGGGCAAAAAACCTGCATATTGTACACTGCGAAACAGAGTTCCTGTCGGCGCTTAAGGGCCTTGAAGACCCGGAGGCCAAGCGCAAGGCTATCGGCGATCTTTTTATAAAGGTGCAGGAGCGGGAACTTGCGCGCCTTGGCCTGCCGGATTCCTGCTTCCTTGCCCAGGGGACCCTTTACACGGACCTGATCGAATCCGGCAAGGGTGTGGGGAAAAAGGCGCGCCTTATCAAAAGCCACCACAATGTGGGAAGCCCCCTTGTGGAAGCGAAGCGGAAGGCGGGCCGGATCATCGAGCCTCTGGACCGGCTTTACAAGGACGAAGTGCGCGCCCTGGGCGGGCTGCTCGGCATTGACAAGGACATTGTACGCCGCCACCCCTTTCCGGGGCCGGGCCTTGCGGTGCGTATCCTGGGGGAAGTGACCCGCGAAAAGTGCGGTATCCTGCGCGAAGCGGATTTTATTTTTATAGACGAGCTTAAAAAGCGCCGCTCCCCCGCCGGGAACAGCCTTTATGACGAAATCTGGCAGGCGTTTGCGGTACTGCTGCCTATCCGTTCCGTGGGCGTCGCCGGCGATCTGCGCAAGTACGGATGGGTGCTGGCCCTGCGGGCAATTACCAGCGCCGACGGCATGACCGCCGATGTGTACCCCTTCCCCGCGAAAGACCTGCTGGAAATCTCGACCCTGATAACCAACA
>JAIRYB010000002.1 GCA_031267955.1 Spirochaetaceae bacterium
CAGGGAGCGGCTTCATCCCGCCCGGCGCTGGTACGGGCGGGAGAAAGATCCTGGATGGATATTGATTCGGGCAGGGCGGTGAATCCATCGGTGGCGGCCGAAAAAGACCGGATTCCCCCAGCATTGCCCGGTCAGAACGCTTCTCCAGCGGCATCCGATACTCCAAAAGCGATCAACACCCACGGTTCTTTAGTGGTAAGTGTTACGCTGGAATCCGAATAGGCGGTGAATATGAAAAAGACAAATAGTACTATAAAAAACATAGCGGTTTTCCTCGCCGTAGGATTGCTGCTTTTTTCCTGCGCCCTTAGCGGAACCGAAGACTACGGAACGCTTGTAGTTATGCTTCCCGGTGGAATGGGCGCTACAGCCAGGGCGGCGGTGTCCAACGAATTTACCGCTGCGTTGAGATACCGGCTGGAATGCAGCGGCCCCGGCGGACAGATTACCGGAAGCTTCAATTCAGGCGGCAACGCTGCCGTCTCTCTCGTTCCGGGGAGTTGGACGGTAACCGTAAGCGTCCTCAACGCCGCCGGTGAAACTATCGGCGAAGGTACCGCAGCGGCGGCTATCTCGGCCGGTGAAACCACCTCAATACAAATACCTATTGCCATAGATACAAGCCGGAAAGACATTACTTCTTTTGCCATAACAAGCCCTGTATCCGCTGAGGGCGTAATCGACTCAGCTACGATAACAGTGTATGTACCTGGCGAAACCCCAACCACGAACATGGATTTTACCCTGGTACATACGGGCGCTTCCGTCAACTATTCGCCCGAAACCAGGGATTTCAGTTCACCCAAAACTTTTACGGTTAGAGCGGAGGATTCGTCAACCAAGTTTTATACGGTAAGGATGGTCCCCGCGCTGCCATGGCCTTCTGATACGACTTGGGAAACATACGGTCTTGCAGGGTTAAGACAGCCTGAGGGGACCATTGTATCCGATATGGACGAGATTGATATATTATCCATCTATAAAAAAGTGTCGGTAACGCTAAAAAAAATTAACGATGACGCTTATGCCAATTTGCGGGCGCAAATAATGGCAGAACTCGGCGAGCCTTCTTCACAAAATACAGGCGATGGAATCAGGGAAGATGAATTCACAAACATGGAGACTTTTTTTAGTTTTAGCAGGCGGACGGCAAATTTGGCCATGGATGCCGAGCGGAATGAGATAATTATCAGTATCACCGGGTGGTTTTAAATATGAAGCAATCCATATTTATACGCCAGATGAAGTCCGCCGGCTGCGGGGAGAGTAATTTCCGGGTAACGCAAAAGGCGCCTGGCGCCATAGGCGTTTATCCCGTTTTACTCCGCGCGCACCGAATAGACCGCCCCGGCGGAAAAACCCCAGCGGCCTGAGGCGTAATCCGAAAAAGCCCCGGCTTCGCGGCTAAAAACCCGGGCCAGGGCGGGCCAGTACCTGATGCCTGAGGCCGTTGTCTGTTCTTCCCCGAAAAGCGCGGCGCGGCGCAGGGGGCTGGCCGCTATCTGCCCCGCAATGTATTCCCCGAAGTAATAGGGGGCATGGGACGCGGGCTGCTGCAGACAGTAGGACATGAATTCGTTTACGGCCAGATAGCCAAACGCGGTATCGTAGCTCATAAAATCCAGGTAGGAAGTAAAAAAGCGTTTAGCCTCCGGGGAAAAATTTTCCCAGCGGCCCGCGCTGAAATTCCTGAAATCTTCGTCAATAAAAAAGAGGCCGTGAAAGCATTCGTGGATCATAAAGCGATCGCGCAGAGAATCGGAAGATTCTCTTGAAATGGAAAGGACGCCGCCTAAGCCGGGAAGGATTTCCCCGTCCGGCTCCCGCATCAGGATCCCGTTTTCAAGAAGCAGGGTACACAGGCCGCGCTCCTCGTCAAGCAGCGGAAAGCCGTCCAGACGGGCGGCCTCGAAAAAGCGGGCCAGATCTTCCGCGCGGTAATCGTGCGCGTTCCAGCCGTGAAGACCTTCAAGCTCCCGGTCGGGGACAAGCCGCCCCCGGTAGCCGCGCTTTTCCACAAAAAAGGCGAGACGCTTGAACAGCCGCTCCTGGACCGCGTAATCGGCGGTATCTATGATGAGGATTTCGGGGAAGTCGGGCCAGCGGAACACTTCGTAGGCGGGCGAGCGCCAGTTTTCTTCCGGGTAAAAGAGTATCAGCCCCGGATCGGCAGGTATAGGCTCCCGGGGAAAGGGGCGGCGCGGGCCCGGGGCGATGATAAAATAACTAAGCGAAAAAACAGAATCAGGGTTGGCGCCTGAAAGAGTCACCGGGTAGATACCGCCGCCCAGGGCGCCCGATGGGATGAGCAGTTCCGCCGAACCGGAAAACCGCCCCCGGCTGGGGAAGGGATAGCTGCCCCGGGGCGGGCGGTACTCAAAGCGCGCCCCGCCGGCGCTGATAAGCGCGTCGCCTTCAACGCCCCCCAGCCTGATCTCCTGCGTGTTTTGAAAGCCGTGTTCCGGCCTGGGGGAAACCACAAGGGAACCGTTGTTGTCACGCTCCAGGTACGGGGTAAACTTTAACAGGGGGCGGGCGCCGGCGGCAAGGGAAAGGTCGAAACCGTACCAGCGGGGAACGAGTTTCAGGGAACGGAGGGCCCACACGCCGGCGGCCCCGCTTTTGGGGGAAGGGGAATCGCCGGCCGCCCCGGGAATCGCCGCAATTGAAAATTCAGAAACAGTACCCGGTCCAAGCGGCAGCGCGTAACTCAGGACAGTGCCGGAAGCCGCCGCCCCGTTTTCCAAAAGAAAAGCCGCCCCCCGGGGAAATTCCCAGTCCCCGCTGCCGCCGGATTCCCCGCCGAAGCTGGCGACAACCCGGACCATGCCCGGATCGCCCGCGCCCCCCCCGGCGGGACGAAAGCTGTATTCCGCTTCCAGCGAAATGTCCGCCCCGATATTCACCGGCGGCTCGAAACAGAAACGCAGCGATTCTGTTTTTCCCGAAAGACCGAGTTCCCCGGCGATCGAGGCTTTTGAAAGGCCGAACAGCACCGTGCCTTCCCCAAAGCCGGCGTAAGTAAAAGCAACCTGTTCTTTTACCGTTACCGCGCAGGAAGATGAAAACAGTATTGCTGTCAGGGAAAAAAAACAGAAACGGCGATAGAACCTATAATGCGGAAAAAAGCCTGTACGACGGCAGGCGGCGGTACGGTTCATCTCCTGTTCCCTACATTCCCAGGGAAACAATTCCCCTGGCTATAAGCTGGGCAAGTGAATACCGCCTATCGGCAGGAAAATCGGCCCCCCCGTTGAGAAAGCTTTCGAACTGGGCGGCAAAACCTTCCGGCAGAACCGGCAGCGCTATTACCTGATTGTAATAGGCCCGGTGTGACGGCTCGAACCGGCGGTTGATACAGAAAAGGGTCAGGCAGGCGTACTTGACAAAGCCTGAAGACGACATAAGGTAAAAAAAATTATCACTCTGGTACAGCGCGGCCCCCAGATCGTTCAGGAAATGTTCCATCCTCGACTGGTTCATCTCCCTGATCTGATTCCAGAATTTGCCGTCCGCGCAGGACAATCGCTCGCGTATCCTGTCGATCCATCCCGACCGGCTAAAGATCACCTTGCCCTGGGCGAGGCGGTAGAATCCGTAAGTTCCCGAATCTTTAATGAACCAGAGGGAATCCTGTTTGGTATCGGCAAAGGAAACCAGTTCCTCTATCCGGGCGGTGGATTTGAATTCGATACGGACCGGCAGATCCTCCGCAAGGAACCGGTCTTTTTTTCCCTGGTTGCTGCTCTCGAAAGCGGAAATATTCCCGCTGTCCGGGGAGCCGGAGCGGGCAAACGCATTTTCCCTGTCTTCGGGCGCGGGTATGGGGCCCGCGTGGAACACATCCAGAATCAGGGCGAAATAAGGGTCAAGAGTGTCCCCCAGGGAAGCTTCGTTCAGGGATATACACTCAACGCCCGGCCATTGGGAAATAACATCAACTAAACGATCGGCTAATAACTTTGTTTTCTGCTTCATCGCGATTCCTTTTCCCGGAATTTGACATTCCGGAAGAGACTGGGGTAGTATAACACAGAAGGGTTGTTATGAAAACCGCCGCGCAGATGAAAGCGAAACCCCGCGACAAAGCCGTCTTCCGCCTTGCCGTCCTGGTCCCGCACCGGGACATACGCCCCGCGCTCTACTCTTACCGCCGCCGCCTCTTTGCCGCCGGTATTCTGGGCGCGTATACTTTCCCCCCGGCGGTTCCTCTGGCCCTGCTCGAAAAGCCCCTGGACGATTACGGGCTTAAATGCCTGGCCCTAACGCTAAGGGCCTTATCGCTTGAGGCCGGGGGGGGCTTCTTTACAACGGACGCCGAAGAACTCTCCCTGATCAGTTGTCCGGGCGGCCTCTCCTTCTGGGGCCTCCCCCTGAATATTCCCGCGCCTCCCGGCATACCCGGCGCCCTTCCCTTCCTCCCGACGGCCCTCTGCGCCGCCGCCTGCGGAACAGACCCTGAAGCCGAGCGGGAAATTCTCCTTAAAACAGACGGCCCGCCGTTACTGCGTTTCCGCGCCGCCGCGGCGGCGAACCTCAGCATCAAATTCTTTCCCGGAGGCGGCGTTCCGGACAACGCGTTTCCCGGCCTGTCCTCCCGCTGGCGCATAGGGAAACCTTTCTGGCTAAAGAAAATCTAGCAGGCTGACTGCGCTAAAACCCGGATAACGGCGTGACAATTCCACGTTGCGGTGTACTGTTTTACCATACCTGTACATCAATCAGCCGTTCCCAGGTACATCAAAACGATCCGGCGGCATCAGGTAAAACCGCCGGACGGCCCCGTATGGGGTTAAACCGGCTGTTTATAGCCTGCCCGTCGGCGGGTATATCTTTTAGGGAGAGGCCGGGGAAAAGGGACGAGGCAAAGAAATTTCCGGCGGCGGTACATTTAAACTTGAGCAGGGCAGTACAACCCAGAAGAGCGATATGTCTTTTATGGGGCTTGATATTGGTTTGTTGGGGAAATATCCCTTTGCTATCAATGATGTCAAAAATTTCGCTTGACAAAAAGCCCCCCCATATATATTTATGTAGACAAATAGCTCCGGGCTGCACTTCCCCTTTTTCAGCTTTTTTTTCTCATAACCGCCTTCCCGCGGGGTCCGCGTACATTCCCGCGAAGCCAGAATACATTCCCGCGAAGCCAGAATACATTCCCGCGGAGTCAGAATACATTCCCGCAGAGTCAGAATACATTCCCCCGGAGCCAGAATACATTCCCGCGGAGTCAGAATACATTCCCGCAGGGTCAGAATACATTCCCCCGGAGTCAGAATACATTCCCCCGGGGACTGAATACCTTTTCCATCATAAAAGAGGAGGCCCCCATGGCCAAGAATCATGACTACATTCCCGGTTCCGAAGACGATCTGCTCGCTTTCGCGAAGAATCTCTACGCCTACGCGCTGGGGAACTACGAGCGCTGGCAGGTCCCCGGCCCCAAGCCCTTCCTGGAAGACCCCATCACCGCGTTCGAAAGCGCCCTGATTGTATTCCGGGACCCGAACCACGGGAAAATCGACACCCTGAACAAGAACGAACGGAAAAAGGCGCTTATCTCCGCCCTGCGGACCTATATCCAGGGCTTTATCATGCGGAACCCGGAGGTTACAGACATGGACAGAGAGCGTATGGCCCTTCCTTTGCGGGACATTATCCCCACGCCGCACCCGGCGCCGGACGTAAAGCCCGAGGCCGAGGCGGTCCCGTCGGGCA
>JAIRYB010000089.1 GCA_031267955.1 Spirochaetaceae bacterium
GCGCCGCAAGCCAGGAGACTTTGATGGGCATGCTCGCCGCCTGGCGGGGGCAATCATACTTTTCGGGGCCTCGAGGCAGGGTTCCGGAAGAGAGCTTACGTGTTTCCAACAGCATACCATATCGAAATGCGCAGGCTGGGGACCGCCCCGCCGTTTCTCTCCTTACGGTTTCTTCCGGTTCCCGGTCTCGAGGGTTTTTAACTATTCAGCCGGGGGCCCTGTTACGGAAAATAGAGAAACATGAACAAGTATTTGTCCTACAGCTTCCTGTACGATGACCCGGCGGATCTGCGCTGCGATTTTGAAATCGCCACCGACGAAGCCGCCAGCATGATAGGGTTCCTGCGATCGCTCATCGACGACGAAGCCCTAAGGGAAGAACTGTGCAGGCTAAACGAGCTTATGTACCATATCAACCCCTGCCTGCGTACCAAGACCACGATAGTCGAGGAAGAGCTGGACTGGCTGCGGGACCGCGTGGAAGAATTGCAGCGGGAGATTCGGGAAAGCTTTGACGCCGCGGCGTCCCCCCGTAAAAACAGGCCCAGGTTTGTCGTTCCCCAGGGATGCCCCGCGGCTTCGTACAGCCACATCATCAGGAATAAATGCAAGGCGCTGGTCCGCCTTATGTACCGGCACAAGAAACAGGGGCATAAGGTAGAGGATATTCTCTTTGATTATGTGAATTTATTTTCCGGGTACTTCTACTCCCTGGCGCTAAAACTGAACAAGGACGGCGGAGTAGCGGAAACGGAATTTATAAGCAGGGTTTATTCATGACGGCGGGAAGGTTCCGCGCGGCAATTTTCCTCGCGCTTGTTTTTTTCGCCGGATGCGATCGCGCGCCGGAAAAAAACACGGTTACCGGCCGGGCCGGGGAAACAATAACCCTGCCGAAAGCGATCAATACCATTATTTCCACAGCGCCGTCCAACAGCGAAATAATTGTCGGCCTGGGGCTGGGCGGGAAGATCATCGCGGCGGACGAATTTTCGGCGCGGATCGACGGCATAAATAAAGGCATCACGCTTATCGACTTTTCCTATCCGGACGGGGAAACGATCATAACCCTTAACCCGGACATTATTATAGCCGCCGAACACAACCGGACGGTTTCAGGGGACGACCCTTTCAGGCTTATGGGGGAAGCGGGGATACCGGTAGTCTATATACCCACAAGCGGCAGCATCGAGGGCATTTACGGGGATATACGCTTTATCGCGGGGCTGCTGGGGGCGGGGGAAAAAGGCGAGGCCCTTGTCGCCGGCATGAAAGCCGAAATCGGCGCCGTCGCCCAAAAGAGCGCGGGAATAACGGAAAGAAAATCGGTTTATATAGAGCTTTCCCCCCCGCCCTACATCGTGTCCCTGGGGCGGAAAACCTATCTCCACGAAATGGCGGAAACAATCGGCGCGGACAATATCTTTGCGGACCAGGAGGGCTGGTTCTCGCCTTCCGCGGAAGCGGTCATCAGCCGGAACCCCGATGTTATTATCACTTTTTTTGACGACCTTGGTACTTTTACGGCGGATTTAAAGGCAAGGCCCGGCTTTGAACATATCGGCGCGGTGCGGGACAACCGCGTCTTCAGGCTCGACGCCAATTCCGCGTCCCGCCCCTCGCAGAATATAGTCCTTGCCTTAAAACAGATGGCCCGCGCCGTATACCCCGAAATATATGAAGCTCCCTGAAAAATTCTCCGTCGGGATCGTCCTCTCCCTCCTCATCCTCTGCGCGGGGTCCTCTTTGGGCAGTACTTCCATCGGTTTTATTGATACCCTCAGTATCGCCTTCCATAAGATAACAAATCTGCCTTTGAAAGCCGGGATAGACCCCAGGAACGTTACCATAGTCTGGAACCTCAGGTTCCCCAGGGCGCTTCTGGCTTTTTTAACCGGCTGCGCCCTGTCCGTAAGCGGGACCGTGTTCCAGTCAACCCTGAAAAACCCCCTGGCTTCGCCTTATATCATCGGCGTGTCTTCCGGCGCTTCCCTGGGGGCGGCGCTGGTCATCCTTACCGGGCTGCGCCTTCCCTTTGCGGGCGGCTTTACCCTGCCCTTCGCGGGATTCCTGTTCGCCCTTGCGACGGTGGTTTTTGTGCTGTTCTTTACCTCAAAAATCGACAAAAATTTTTCCAATAACACTATCATACTTTTCGGCATGGTTTTTTCCTTATTTGTCAACGCGTTTCTTACCGTCCTTGTCGTGCTGTACCGGGAACAGCTCAGGAATCTGCTCTACTGGCAGATGGGCAGCTTTTCCCTCAAGGGCTGGGATTACGTAGTACTGCTGCTGCCCTTCCTCGCGCTGGGAACCCTGGGGGCGGCAAGGCATACCAGGGAAATGGACATTCTTACTTTCGGGGAGGATCAGGCAAAGTCGCTCGGCGTTGACACGGAAAAAGTGCGGATAAGGCTTCTCTTTTATACCGCGATCCTTACCGGGGCCGCGGTCGCGCTGGCCGGGGCAATCGGTTTTGTGGACCTTATAGCCCCGCACCTGGCCCGGAAAATCGTAGGGGCAAGGCACAGGCACGCGCTCCCCATGGCGGCCATTCTGGGCGGCTCCCTGCTGGTGGTAACCGATTTAATCGCGAGGACGATACTCCCGCCGTCGGAACTGCCGGTGGGCGCGGTTACCGCTATCCTGGGGGCGCCGTTCTTTGCCTGGGTGTACTTCAGGAAAAGATGAGGAGGCGGAAACGATGCTGGAAATACGGAACCTGTACTGCGGATACGGCGGCGGGGACGTTATCAGGAACATTTCCCTAAAGGCAAGGCGCGGGGAAATTCTCTGTATCGCCGGCCCCAACGGCTGCGGGAAAACTACCCTGTTAAAGGCAATCGCGCATATACTCGGCTACCGGGGCAGTATCTCCGTCGATTCCCGGGAAGTTTCGTCGTTCGGCAGAAAGGCGCTGGCAAGGAAGATCGCCGTAATGGGCCAGGGCCAGGAAATATACTTCCCCTTCACGGTAGCCGATACGGTGGCGCTGGGGCGGTACGCGCATTCGGAAAAAAATATCCCGTCGCTTTCGCAAAAAGACAGGGCCCTGATAGCGGAAGCCCTTGAAAAACTCGGGCTTTCCGGTGTAAAAGACAGGATGATAAATGAATTATCCGGGGGGCAGCTCCAGCGGGTTTTTCTCGCGCGGACATTGGTCCAGGACCCGGAATTAATCCTCCTAGACGAACCGACGAACCACCTGGATCTGAAATACCAGGTAGAATTACTGCGGGGCCTTACGGACTGGGTAAGGGAAAACAACAGGACCGTTATCGCCGTACTCCACGACCTTAACCTGTCCCGCTCTTTTGCCGATTCCATGGCGCTCATGCGCGACGGCGAACTTGCCGCCGAGGGAACCCCCGGCGCCGTGCTTGACAGGGAAACCCTGAAATCCGTTTACGGCATGGATGTCCATTCCTTTATGCTGCAATCGTTTTCGGCCTGGCGGGCGGAAACAGCGCTTCCGGCCGGAACGGAACAGGATTACCGCCATGCCTGAAATTGCCATTTACGGAAAGGGCGGGATCGGCAAATCGACGATATCCGCGAATATTTCCGCCGCCCTCGGCAAGAAGGGGAAACGGGTACTGCAGATAGGCTGCGATCCAAAGCACGATTCGACGCGCTTCCTGCTGCACGGAAAACGGATCGCCACGGTACTGGACTATGTCAGGGAAACCGCCCCCGACAAATGCCGGCTTTCCGACATTGTACACGCCGGGGCCTTCGGGGTTGACTGCGTCGAGGCGGGAGGCCCGGAACCCGGAGTGGGCTGCGCGGGCCGGGGCATACTGACCACCTTCGAACTGCTGGACCGGCTGGGGATAAAAGAGAACCGTTACGACGCGATCATCTACGATGTTCTGGGGGACGTAGTCTGCGGCGGTTTCGCGGTTCCCATCAGGCGGGATTACGCGGAAAAGGTGTACATCGTAACTTCCGGGGAATTTATGTCGCTCTACGCGGCAAACAATATCCTGCGGGGCATACGCAATTACGATCAGGCCGGGAACAGGGCGGGCGGGATCATCTTCAATTCAAGGGGAGAGGATGAAGAAGAAGAAATGGTACGCCGTTTTTGCGGCGCTGTTTCCCTGCCCCTGATCGCGCGCATTAAAAGAGACCCCCTGTTTGCCGGGGCCGAACAGCGGGGAAGCTGCCTGGTGGAGGCCTGGCCCGATTCGCCTCTGGCCGGGCAGTTCGCGGAACTGGCGCGGCGGATCTACGCGCAGGAGGATTTCTACCCCGCGCTTCCCCTTGATGACGAAGAACTCGAGGAAAGGCTCCTTGAAAAAAGACGTTTTGCCGCCGGGAAGCGGGGCCGGCCCGCGCAGCCCGCGGATACCGCCCCGGCCGCCGCGCCCGGCGAAAAAGCCGCGTGGTTTTCCAAGGGCCTTGTCGCCAGGGAGCCGCTCCACGGCTGCGCCTTTAACGGCGCCATGAGCATCTGTACCCAGGTAGAGGACAGTATCTGTATCGCCCACGGCCCCGAAAGCTGCGCCCATATCACCTACCAGGGCATCACGTCCGCTTCAAGGCGTTTTATCCTGGAGCGGGGGATCGTGCTGCCCTATACATCCGCGCCGCCTGTCGTGTCCTCGCGGATGAACGAAGGGGTTATGATATTCGGCGGGACGGAAACGCTGCGCGAAAAACTCCTGGAGGCAAAGGCGCGGAAACCCAAAGTAATCTTCGTCCTGACCACCTGCCCGAGCGGCGTCATCGGCGACGACGTGCGCTTTGTCCGCGATTACGAGGATCAGGACACGCGTATCGTGCCGGTACTTGCCGACGGCGTTATCCGGGGCGATTTCCTGCAAGGCATCTTCATCGCCTACATGGAAATCGCCAGGGCTTTGATCGACAGGAACATAAGCGCCGAAGAAAACACGGTGAACATTGTGGCCGAAAAGGCGGAAACCAATGCCCGTTCCGAAAGCCTGCGCTATGTGGCGGAGATTCTCGGGCGTTTCGGCATCAAGATCAACTGCAATTTCCTCTGTGAAACCAGCGTGGAAAGCATACGCGCCTTTAAACGGGGAAAACTCAGCATCCTCGCGTACAACGACTACATGGGCAGGACCATCCGGGATTTTTTGAAAAAGGAATTCGGGGCGGAATTCCTGGACGAAGCCTTCCCCGTAGGTTTCAGGGAAAGCTGCGCCTGGGTACGCAGGATAGGCGGATACTTCGGCAGGAGCGGGGCCGAAATCGAAACCATTATTGCCGATTATGAAAAGGAATACCGGGAAGGGATAGCGGGGATAAAGGCCGCTCTTAAAGGCAGGCGGCTTATGGTCGTCACCTACAACCAGGATATTGACTGGATACTGCAGACCGCCTGCGATCTGGAAATGGAAATTGCCTTTGTGGGCATCCTCAATTTTTCGCAGGACAACAATTTCCGCACCAGCTTCCGGGACAGTATCGGGGAACTGAAAGTTCCCTACGAAAACGAACGGAGGCAGGAGGATCTGGGGCGGGTAAAGCCGGATCTTTTGCTTACCAATTACGGCTCCAACGATCAGGACCCGTCGGTGCTTGCGGACACCATACCTTTAACCCCTACCGCGGGTTTTCTGGGCGGCCTTGAGCTTGCCAGGCGCTGGAGCGAAATTTTCAGAATGAATTTGCAGGAAGGCTGGAGGCGGGATGATTCACTATTCAGAAAATATTACGCCTGACAGTTTTTCCGGCGCCCTTTTCGCGGTAGAGGGAATCAAGGACGCCTGTACCATTTTGAACGGGCCCACAGGCTGCAAATTCTACCACAGCGCCATAGCGGACAGCCAGTTTCTCCGTACCCCTACCTTTAACCCCCTGGAATACACCGAGGGCTTTTACTTCGGCCAGTCCCGGATACCGTCCACTTACCTTGACGGCGAAGACTATGTCTTTGGCAGCGGGGAAAAAATCGCGAAGATACTCAGGGCCGCGGTGCGGAAAAACCCGGGCCTTGTCGCAATAATCAATTCCCCGGGCGCGGCCCTTATCGGCGACGACCTGGACCGCTTCCTCGCCGAAGAAGTCGGGGATATACCGGCTTTCGCGCTGGAAAACACCGGTTTTTCAGGCAGCTTCGGTTCCGGCTACCAGAAGGCGATCATCCGCGCCCTGGACGCGCTAAGGCGGCGCGCACCTCCCCTACCCGCCGGGGCCGATACCGTCGCGGGCCCCGGGGCGGCCCGGAGCGGCGGGAGGCCGAAGACGGTGAACATCCTGGGGCTCTGCATCTACCAGAAACACTACGCGCAGAATCTTTCCGTTTTGAAGCGCCTCCTCGAAATTTCCGGCGTCGGGCTGAACGCCGCGCCCGGCGCGGGGGACAGCGCGGCCTCGCTTTCCGGGATTGGCAAGGCGGATTTGAACGTGGCGCTCTACCCCGAGTACAGCCTTGAAATCGCGGAAAAATTAAAAGCCGAATACGGAACCCCGTACATCGTCCCGGAAGAAGGCCCGCCCATTGGTTTTGACGCCGCCGAATCGTTTATCCGCGGGATATGCCGCGAACTGGGCGGGGACAGGCATCCTGCCCTTGAGGAGATTGAAAGGGCAAGGGCGAGGGCCTACCTCTACCTCTCCCGTTTTTCTTCCCTCCTGGGCCTCCCCCGGGGGACTCTCTTTTCCGTAAAGGCGGAAGCGTCCGTTGCCTATGCCGTAACCAAATGGCTCTGCGCCTATCTGGGGATGATACCCGCCTCCGTTTCCGTGCTGCCGGGCGGCGACGCCTCTTTTATCCAAAAACTCGGAACCTTCCTCGCGGGGATCCGCTGCGGGAAGGCTCTTGAGGCCCCGATAATCGAAACGCCGGCGCATATCCTTCTGGCCGACGGAAATACTATCGCGGAACTGAAACTCTACGGCCAGAGATTCTGCGGCATAGAGATAGCCCTGCCTTCGCTGGGCTACATCGACATTGCCGGAAAAACTTTTTTCGGCGGCGACGGGGCGCTGTTTTTGCTGGAGCAGATACTAAACGGCCTGCGCTATGTTATGGTATAATGGCGTATATAAAAGGCGACTGTTCAGATGGGGAGGGGAAAGATGATTATTCTGATAACAGGCGGCATCAAGTCGGGCAAATCCCGGCGCGCCCTGGAACTGGCCCTTGAATGGCAGTTCCCCGTTTCTTTTATCGCCACGGCGGAAGCCCTGGACAACGAGATGAAGGAGCGGATCGCGAGGCACAGGGAAGAACGGGCCCGCCTGGCAGATCGGAGTACCGGCGGCGTTTCCGGGGAAGGGATCGGGTTTGCCACTGTCGAAGAACCCCTGGAACTGGACCGGGCCGCGGGGGAGGCGGGGGAACGCGCCGTGGTGGACTGTATTCCCATGTGGATAAACAACCTTATGTACTACAGGCGGGAAGATGACTTTAGCCGGATACTCGGAGGCTTTGTCGCGGGTATGCGCGAAAATATGCGCGGCTGCATCGTCGTCACAAACGAAACCGGGCTTGGCAATGTGCCTTTCGATGAAGCTACACGGCGCTACAACCTGCTCCTCGCGGAGGCCAACAGAAAAATCGCCGCCGCTGCGGACAGGGTGGAACTCATGGTTTCCGGTATCCCCCTCAGGATAAAATGATGGTGATCAGCGTCCCCTCCTGGGTTATTCCCGGCACGTACCTGGAAAACCTCCGCTTTCTTGAAGACAAAGACGAAGTTTCCGGGGTAGAATTACTGTTTTTTCTCTACGACGGTGAAATCAAAGAAATGCTCGACAGCGAATGGGAAGGTATACTGCGGTACCGGGAGCGCTTTACCTTTACCGCGCATCTGCCGGATTCGCTGCTTCCCCGGCACAGGGAGCTTGTGGAACGCCTCGCGCCCTTTGCGCGCCATTTTATCGCGCATCCGGGCCCCCCCGAAAAAGCGGCGGAATTGGCTGCCCTTGTCAACGGCTGGGCCGCCGAATTCCCGCGCTGCCGCTTCCTCCTTGAAAACACCAACCCCGGCCTGCTCGAGGCGCTGCTGCCCCATCTGGACAAAGGCGCGGGGCTTTGCATGGACACGGGCCACCTCATCCTGGAAGGGGCGGACCCGGCGGCGCGCTTTGCCGAAAACCGCGGGCGTATCGCGGAAATCCACCTGCACGGCGTTGACAAAGACAAGGCGGCCCTTGACGGGAAGCTCCCGGACCACCGGCCCGTCGCGGCGGAAGCGGACTGGTTCGGAAGGCTCCGGCCGCTTCTGGATAAATTTAACGGGGTTATAAACATGGAGGTGTTTTCCTGGGAAGAGGCGCGGGAAAGCATAGCCGTGTTTTTAGCAAAATGAACTACAGCAGCGCTAAGCTGCCAACAGGAGGTTTTTTATGAAAGATATAAAAAAGGCTATGGAAGAACATCTGGACGATCTGACAAAGCCCAGGGGCAGCCTGGGAAAACTTGAAACGTACTGCGTAAAAATGGCGGAAATCCAGCAGCGCGTTCCCCCGGAAATTAAAAAAAAGGGAATCTACGTTTTCGCGGGGGATCACGGTATCGCGTCCTGCGGGGTATCCCTTTATCCCCAGGAGGTAACCCGGCAGATGGCGCTGAATATTCTCGCGGGAGGGGCGGGCATCAACGCCCTGGCAGGCGGGACCGGCTGGGAAATAACCCTGGTGGACGCCGGAATCATGGGGGACGATTTCCCCCCGGACAACGAGCTTAAAGCGGTCTGTTCGTTTGTACGGGCGCGGATAGGGCGCGGGACCAAAAACAGTTTCGAGGAGGCCGCCATGACCGCAGCGGAAACAGAACAGGCCCTGGACCGGGGCAGGGCCCTGGCGGAAGACGCGGCGGACAGGAAGATCGATCTCGCCGCCATTGGGGATCTGGGCATAGGCAACACTACCACCGCCGCCGCGATGCTGGTCGCCGCGGGCTTTCAGGCGGAAGACATGGTCGACCGGGGTACGGGCATTGACAGCGCCATGCTGGAACACAAAAGAGACGTAGTCCGCGAGGCGGTAAAAAGGCGCAACGCCCCTTCAAAAGACGGAAAGGCGATACTGCAAAACCTGGGCTCTTTCGATTTCGCGATGATGGCCGGTTTTATCCTGGGCCTTGAAAACAAGGGTATAGGCTGCGTCCTCGACGGGTTCCCCGTCACCGCGGCCGCCTATATGGCGTACCTCATCAACCTGCCGGTGCGGAACTGGCTCTTCGCCGGGCATCTTTCCAAGGTAGTGGGGCACCGGCCGCTGCTCAATCACATGGGCCTTGACCCCGTCGTTGACCTTGACATGCGGCTCGGGGAAGGCACCGGCGCGGTGATCGGCGGGCACATTGTCGAGCTGGGGGTAAAAGCCGCGCGGGAGATGGCCTCTTTTTCAAGCGCCCATGTCAGCGATGCGGAAAAGGCCGAGGAGAAGTACTAGTGGGAAAGGCGGGGGATCGCTTTCTTTCAACCCTGAGCATGGTCTCGCGAATTCCAATAAAAACGCGCTTCAGCTTTGACCCCTCCCGGATGGATTACTGGCTCCCGGTAACCGGCGTCTTTCCCGCGTTACTGGTATTACTGTTATTCGCCTGCTTTTCTTTTTTTGGAACCGATCCCTTCGCCGCCGCAGTAGTGACGCTCGTAGCGCAGTACCTCTGTTTCAACCTGTTTCATCTGGACGGCCTTATGGATACCGCCGACGCCTTCCTGGGAACGGCGGACAGGGAAAAACGGCTCTCCGTATTAAAAGATTCCCGCATAGGCGTCTACGGCTTTTTCGCGGGTTTCGCCGCCCTCTCCCTGAAAACAGCGTTTCTGCGCCTTGTTTTTGCCATGGGTACGCCGCCTCATTCCGGATTTTTTCCCGGCAATTTCCCGCTTCCCCTGGTCTTTCCCGCCTTCCCCCTGTTCGGCAGATTCAGCGCGGCGCTTGTCCCCTGCATGGCGAAGCCCGCGTCCCCCGGCGGCCTGGGGGCAATGGCAAAAGATTCCCGGCCCGCCCGCTGTATTGCCGGAATTATTACGGCGCTCGCCTGTTTCGGCCTCTGCGTCTTTGGCTGGGCCTTGCTGGCGGCTCCGTTGGCAGCCCCATTGGTAGCCGCTGTTCCGGGCCGATCTGCCGCGGCCGGCTGGTTCCCCCTCCCCGGAGCAGTGCCGCCCCTCCTGCCCGCCGTTCTGCCGCCGCTTGTTTACATCGGCCTCTGCCTGATCCTGATAAGCCCGCTCACCGCGCTGTTCTACGCCCGGCTCTACCGGAATTCCCTGGGCGGCTATACCGGCGACGCG
>JAIRYB010000093.1 GCA_031267955.1 Spirochaetaceae bacterium
GCGATCGGGCGCCGGGTTTTGAACAGGCAAACAGCGGCATAGCCGTTGTAAATATTTTTTATGGAGAGTGGTATTATGAAAAAATGGGTTTGTTCTGTCTGCGGGTACGTCCATACCGGCGACAGCGCTCCGGCCGTCTGCCCGCAGTGCAACGCGCCGGCGTCAAAGTTCAGCGAGCAGGCCGGGGTATCGGGGGCTTTTGCCGCCGAGCATGTAGTCGGGGTCGCGGCAAATGTAGAAGAGGACATTAAGACCGATCTCAGGGCACACTTTAACGGCGAATGCTGCGAAGTCGGCATGTACCTGGCCATGAGCCGGGTCGCGGAGAGGGAAGGCTATCCCGAAGTCGCCGAAGCGTACAAACGCTACGCTTTTGAGGAAGCGGAACACGCCGCCAAATTCGCCGAGCTTCTCGGCGAAGTGGTCACCCCCAGCACCAGGAAGAACCTGGAACTCCGGGTCGAAGCCGAATACGGCGCCTGCGCGGGCAAGACCGACATTGCCAAGCGCGCCAAGGAGAGGAACTACGACGCCATCCACGACACGGTCCACGAGATGGCCCGTGACGAAGCCCGCCACTGCGCCGGCTTCAAAGGCCTCCTGGCCCGCTACTTCAAGTAAGAGAAGCTTAAGCAAGAGAGGCTGGTATGAGGGGCCTCGCAAGAGGCCCTTCATACCGCGCGGACGGGCAGGTATTTCCGCAGTTTTTCCAGCACGATCATGATGTCCAGGGGTTTGCCTATGTGGTCGTTCATCCCCGCCTCAAGGCATTTCTCGATATCTTCTTTAAAGACATTCGCGGTCATGGCTACAATGGGGATGCTCCGCGCTTTGAGAGTACCGAGGGCGCGGATCCGGCGGGTAGCTTCAAAGCCGTCCATTTCGGGCATGTGGACATCCATAAAGATAAAATCGTAACGGTCCGGGTTTTCACTGAACAGCCCGAAAGCCGCCTTGCCGTTTTCCGCGCATTCGATGGCAAGCCCGGTATCTTCCAGCAAAGCCAGCACAATTTCCCTGTTTATCTCCACGTCTTCGGCAAGTATGGCGCAGCAGCCTCTGAAATTATTTTCATCCGTTTCGCCGGTGTCGGCGGCCGCGTTGCCGGCTTTGCCGTTTGAAAGGCCGGCGCTGCCGGTGGCGAGGGAATTTGAGGAGGAGACGGCCGCCGGGGCGGTCAGGGTATCCCTCCCCAAAAACAGGTTTATCGCGTCGGCCACGGTAGAGGAGAAGAGGGGCTTGGGCAAGAACCTGTCCACCCCCGCTTCTTTGGCTTCGTGTTCCATAGCCGTCCAGTCCGAAGATGAAATGAGGAACACCATTGATGCAGGCGCGGCCGCGGAATCCCCGGAAGCCGCCCTCCGCGCTTCGCCCTTGATATACTGGGTAAGCTCCAGGCCGTCCATGCCGGGCATGTTCCAGTCGATAAAACAGATGTCGTACAGGCCCCGGTCCCTGATAAGCTCAACCGCCTCCGCGCCGCCCTGGGCAAAGTCGCAGGAAAGCCCGAACTGTTTCAGTATTTCGTCGAAATAGTCCCGGATATCCGCGTCGTCATCCACCATAAGGATGCGCAGGTCGTCAAGATTCACGCCGGTTTTGAACGGTATGCGGGCGGCTTCCGATCCCTGCTCGACCTTTATGGTAAAGATGAACGAGGAACCGCGGCCCGGTTCGGATTCTATCCAGATGGAACCGCCCATCATTTCCACCAGCCGCCTGGAGATGGCAAGCCCCAGGCCTGTCCCGCCAAATTTACGGGAAATGCCGCCGTCGGCCTGTTCAAAAGAGGTAAAGAGGCGGCTCTTTTGTTCGTCCGTTATGCCTATGCCCGTGTCGCTGACAGAGATTCTGACAACGCAGTCCCTGCCGTCCATTTTTTCCAGTACCGCTTCCAGGCGTATGGCCCCCCGTTCGGGAGTGAATTTGACCGCGTTGGAAAGCAGGTTGGTGATTATCTGGGCAAGGCGCTGGTCGTCGCCTATCAGCATGGAAGGGATCTTCGGGTCAAGATGGACGGCAAAATTCAGCTTTTTCTCGTCGATTCTGAAGTTGATAACGTTGGTCACCTTCATGATCATTCTTTCAAAGTTGAATTCCGCGAAGGAAAGCTCCAGCTTGTTGGCCTCGATTTTGGACATATCCAGGATGTCGTTGATCACTCCCAAAAGGTGGTTCGACGCCTCGTCTATCTTGTCTAGGCAGTAATCTTTCCGCTCCGGGTCCTGGGCGCTTCTGGCAATATGGGTCATGCCGATAATCGCGTTCATCGGGGTGCGCATCTCGTGGCTCATCCTGGAGAGGAAGTCGCTTTTCGCGCGGTTTGCCCTTTCGGCGCTTATCCTTGCCCGGGCAAGCGCCGTCACGTCGCTCAGGATAAGCATTACGCACATCGGGGCTTTCCCCCCCTCGTTCCCGGAAAAGGTACTCCGCACGCCCATGAGCGCGGCGATCTGATCGGCCAGCCGGCTGCTTCCGGAACTGCCCGGGGTCCCGTTGCCCGTATCCGGGGCGGTGCCGGTCCGGCACAGGGACATCACGTAGTTGCAGATATCCTCCCCTTTGACAAGGTCGATTTCCGCGGTATACGCGCCGGCGTCCTCCCTTTCCGCGTCAAAAACAGCGTCTATGGCCGCGCCGTAATCCCTGCTCTCGCCGGAAGAGCTTATGTAGGCCAGCGCGCTAATATCGGCGGGGTCAAGGTTGTAGCGCTGGAGGAAATTGGACATGGCTTTGTTGCAGTAGCGGAACTCGCGGGATTCCCCGATCAGGGCAAGGGCCTCCGGAATGGCGTCAAGCTGGGCGTTGATAACGTCCAGGGTAGTGTTTACGCCGGCGACTATACGGTAATAGTCCCCCTGGTGATACGAGAGGGGGGAACGCTGGGCCAGGTTGCCGGTACGCGCGGCCCAGGTGATATGATCGATATCGACAATAACGTCCTGGATGGAATCGACCATAGTCACGTAAGCCTCGGCCAGGAGGTTTATCTCGTCGTTGCGGCTGAGCACCTTGTCGGGGAGTTTGTGGGAAAACTGGCCCAGGGCAAGGCGGTGGGCGCTGATCGTAAGCACGCGCAAAGGCTCGGTCAGCACCTGCTTGAGGAAAGCGTTGAAGACCAGGGAAAATATTACAAGCAGGATCAGCGTCGCGATTACGCTGATTACCACCGCCTGCTGGGCGGCGAATGCGAAGTCGCCGGAAGGCACCTCGATCACCAGGGACCAGCGGCTTCCCCGGATCGGCGCGTAACTTACAAACCTGGGGCCGCCCACTATGGAAAATAATGACAGCAGGAATTCCAGCGCCGAATTGTCCCGGAACGCGGCGCAGCCTGTATTTCCCAGCACCACTTCCGAGATCAGTTCTTCCGCCCTGGGGGTCCGGCCGAGGATATCGTAAAGCGTTTCCTCGCCGAGTACCCGCTTTATATCCTTGTGCGCCTGGAGTTCTCCCTGGCTGTTGACAATAAAAGCCGCGCTTGACGCGCTGATATTGATATTCCCCAGCACATCGCTCAATACATCGTACTTGTAGCTTGCCGCCAGTATATAGAGTATAGTGCCGCCTTCCCGTATCACCGGGGCGCCCATGGTGATCTCCGGCACCCGCCCGGCCGCTATGGTATCCCCGATAACCAGATTCCGGGTCTGGCGGGTAAGGAAAAACATCTTGCGGCCGTAGATACTGGCCGGCGCGGTATCGCTCCCCAGGATAAGCTGCCCCGACTGGGGCGTGTAAAGCCCTACCCAGCCGAATTCGACCCCGTCCAGGGCGCTGTTCAGAACCGCCAGTTTTTCCGAATCCTGGAACCGGGGTCCGGCAAGGACCGGGTTTTCCTTAAGCTGGAAGACCCGGTCCGCCAGCATGTGCAGATGGCCTTCCACGCCCTGGGCGGCGATTCTCGCCATGGAAGGCATGATCTTCATCAGCATGGAGTCGGTAAGGGAACTGATAAAGTAAGTCATAAAGAGCATCAGTATCAGAGTCAGGACTACGACCACCACCGTAATTGTTGTCTGGATTTTCCCGCGGAGGCCCCATCTCTCACTCACTACGCGCTCCCGTTCCTGCCGGCGTCTGTACGGGGACAATCACAACCGAGGCAGCGCCGCTTTTCGCGCTCTCCAGCACCGCCCGGCCCAGCAGTATAAAACTGGCCCGTGAATCAGTCGCGCCCGTCAGCGCGTCGATAGAATCGACATTCTGGTCCGCGACAAACTGCGCCGAAAAAAAACGGCTGTACTCGTTCGGATAGGTCCCGCTTGCGGCTTTCATTACCTTCATATAGTCCATGTCCCAGGACTTGAGCAGGCCCCCGATATCCTTGGCGTTAAATTCCACCTGGGAGATGATCCTGTTATTTACGCAGATAGTCATGAATTCCTTCCACCCGTACTCGTCGTACTCGCCCATTTCGGCGGTATAATAGCCGTCCCTGAGGCGGGCAGACGAATTGGAGCAGGAGGCGAGGATCGCCAAAAGGGAAACAAGGGCAGGAAAGCAGCTTTTCTTTCTCATCGGAATCCCCTAGCAGCCTGTTGCACTTGTGGATTTTTTGCATATTCATGCAAAAAATCCCGATTATCGGGGCTGCTTTGGCAGTTTGTATGGTATAAAAATTCACTTTTGTGAATTTTTATACGA
>JAIRYB010000057.1 GCA_031267955.1 Spirochaetaceae bacterium
GACAGCATAAGATTCACCGCTTCCCCTTCTTCCTGGGATTCATCGGTAACATTCTGGCCTAAAAGCGATAGAATATCGACCTGGGAAAGCGGCGGGCTTGATTCAAAACGGGCTTCAAAAGACAGGAGCGGCTCATTTTCCACAATCATGGAAATAGTAACCGGGCCGTCATCGGTACGGTCCCGGATTTCCGCCCTGACCGTAAGCCGGGGATCGAACTGGAGCTCGTTCTCGTTAAAGGCAAGGGCTCCGTCGCGTATGTAAAAACTCCGCTGGAGATAGTAAATTTCCCCGCTCCGTAGGTTTACATCCCCGTTCAGGGAATAACGGCCGCTTACCGAATCGCTGGCTATACGGATAGCGGTGCCCGCCGCAGCGTTCGCCCTGAGGATGGGGGTATTGGCATTGGGCCAGAGGAATTCCACTTTCCGCCCGGTCTTGATGGTAAAGTCCGTGGCAACCGGGAGAGAATCCTCGCCGCCCTCCGGGGAGGATCCCGCCGCAACCATTTCCTGGGTATTAAGGGTAATTTCAGTATCCTCGCCGGTCAGATTGCCCGTCACCCGCAGGGACTGGTTCGCAAGATCGATATCCAGGGTTCCCGAAGCGTTCCCGGCGGCCAATATCCCCAGAACATCAAATGAAAAGGGAATGGGGGTGCTGGCCGCGGCATCTATACTGATATTCAGGGTATCGGGTATCCAGCGGTCAAAACGGAACCACCCGCTTACCTCCCCGTACCCTTTGCCGCAGGGGGCGTTTACCGGGCCGAATCTCATCTCGTTACCGTCCAGAGTTACCAGTATGGGAACCGGGCCGATTTCGGCGTTGAGGTAGAGGGGGATCGAAAGCCGGATACTGTTTCCCTGGGCAAACCCGAAAAATTCCGGATCCCCCAGGGGGCCGCGTATGCGGATGGAGGCGTTTACAAAGCCCCCGGTACAGTTGATGATCGGGTTGCTGGGGATGACGCTCCAGAGGGAGACCATGTCCACGTACAAATCCTGGGCCTGGGCATCGATAGTCCTTGAACTCAGGACGCCGGTTACCGTGCCGCGTACCGGGGAAGGCTGGGAAAGGCTGGCAAAGAACGACCCGTCCTCCGACAGAACCGCCCGGATCATGTTCCGGGGGCCCCCGTCGAGGGCAAACCCCGCCTCGGTCCGGGAAAATTCCAGTTCGAAGGGGTCCTGGTTTTCCAGGGCGTCAAAACGGGCGTAACCGACACTAATGACGCCCGTAAAGGAATCCAGCGCGCGGTTCATTCTAAACCAGGAATCGGCCGGCAGGAATTCCACCCTGGCGTTAAAACTCAGCTCCATACTTCTGCCCGCGGCGGTCCCCCAGATCCGGGCGTCGGTATGCGCGACAGTATCGGCCCGGTTTACCGTCAGAACCGGCAGTTCGGCTTCGACAGTACCGTAAGCCGCGTGCAAATTCCGGATATTGAGCTCGTCGGGGTTCATGGAAGCGCTTGCGGAAAGGACCAGTTCCGTATCCCCGTTCCGCGCGGCCAGGGCGCCGACAACAGCCGTCATGGACCAGTCCCCGGCGGAATCCAGGTCAAAGCGGCCCTCGCCGGTCACGGTAGCGCCCATAGCGTTCCTGAAAAAGCGGTCCAGCTGCACCCGCTCCCCTTTGAGCGTCAGGCCAAGGGTTCCTCCGTCGTATGTTCCCGATACATCGTAGTATTCCTCGCCCCGCTGAGTTTCCATACGGATATTGCCCAGATACTGCGGGGGATTCTCCCCAGGCTCATGGTTCCAGGAAAAATTCGCCTCCCCCCAGAGCGCGCCCCGGCCGTCGTCAAAGTAAAGGTCGCGGAACTGGGCGCCCTCCTGATCGGCAATGCCGGAAAGGCGTACCGACGAGGAAAGGGAGACCGGCGTGGCCAGATCGTCCACCTCGAAACGGTCCAGATCCGCGTACCAGGAATCGGGGTTGTCATACCTTACCGAGATAAATGTAGAAAACCGGGCAAATTGATCGTTTATGGGTATGGGGATGGAATCAACCTCGAAATAGGCGGAAAAGCCGCCGAAGGGGTTTACAACCGCGTATGCGGAAAGGCCGTAAGAGCCGGTAACGCTGAGCGAATTCTGATCCAGGAAAAGCCCTTCAAGGTAGTAAGTCTGCTCTTGCCAGGACGCCCTGAGCGAAAAAGAAACATCGTCTATGTTTGAAAAATCGGCGGAACCTGTAATATTGGACCCGCCTCCGGGCCATGCAATACTCCCCTCGCTGATTTCAAAGCGCCTGTCCGTACCGGAAAGGGAGATCAGGGCCAGCAGTTCCCCCCTGCCCTGGTAGGCGATGACAAGCTGGGGGACATTGTACGAGATCTGGGAAAAATCCGTGGTAATGAATATCTCCGTACTGATCGATGTACCGCCGGCCGCCGCGGTAACAGGCGCCGGGAAAAGGGGGATTTTTCCAAAGGGCCTCGTTATTTCCAGAATATCCATCACGGAAAAAGAATCGAACCCAAGGCTTGTCTGTAGTTCCAGGGGGCTGTAATTCAGCGTCCCGTCCAGGGAAATTTCGCTCAGGCTGACATTTTCCCAGGATTCAACATCCCTGAACCGGAGGGCGGAAAGAGCGAAACTAAGGCCGTTTTCCCCCCTGCTGAATTCCAGATCCAGGGCCGAAAGGAATACCTTGCCCAGGGAAAAACTGTCGCTGAAAATATCGATACGGTCGCCGGAACCGGAAACCGCCAGTTTCCCGTTGAGCGCGCCGTCCCCTGAAACGCTGAAATCGCTGACGGTAATTACCCCGTTCGGTTCCAGCGGGTTGTACTCCAGGTCCCCCGAATAGCTGAGGCTCCCATGGGTGAATCCCAGTAAAAGTTCGTCAAAATGGACCCGTTTTTCATTCCCGCTGCCGTTTATCACGTAATTCGAAAGGCCCGGGGGGAAATTCCGCCCCAGGCCGCCCGAAAGATCGACGCGGTAGCCGAGCCCCCCCTCCCCGTCCGCCTCGAAAGACGCGCTGCCTGTAGCGGTCAGGGCCAGATACCTGTTGTAATCCCGCTGGGCCCCGGACAGCACCATGATCTCCCTGGGGGAAAAATTATCCGCCCGGAATTCGCCGGAAACGCGGCCCGACGCGAAAACATAATCCAGCGAAAGGCTGTAAGGGCTGCGATCGGCGAGCTTTCTTACGCTAAGCCCTTCGTTGTCCAGAAGTACGCCGAAATTCACGGCCCGTATGTTGAAATTCTCCCCGGCCGCGGACGGTATGTTCAGCGTAATATTGCCCCTGCGGCCGGCCAGATCGTATTCCCCGGAAACGCGGCCGGCCATGGCGACCGCGAAATCCTGTCCCGAAAAATAGCCGAGGGACAGGCCGGCGATCCACTTGCCCCTCAGATCGATCTTGTCATCCGCGATACGGGTATCGAAGTTAAGCCCCCTTAAAGAGGCATTGTTTTCCCCCAGGCGTACGGTACATTCCCCCCGGCGTACCCTTACCATGAGCTCCCCGGGCAACAGGGCGGCCCAATCCCCGGTTTCCCCGGATTCGCCCGCCCTGCCGGCGTTTTTCCCCTTGCCCTGCAGCCTTGCGGCTATGTCCCGGTATTTTTCCAGGTTCCGGGCGTCCAGGCTGACCAGGGGCCTGTCCAGGTAAATACCCCTGACAGAAGCCGGAATCTCCCCTTTCAGTATGGTAAAGAGGGAATAAGAAACCCTGAGCCGGGAAATAGAAATAAGGGGATAGCGGGAAGGGAGCGGATCGCCGGAATCCTCCCAAATACGGACATCCTTTAGATCCAGAAACCCGAAAAGGGAGGGCCCTATAGAAGCGTATTCAATCCGAAAGCCGAAAAAACCCTCCGCCTGGGTAATAATATAATCCCTAAGGACGATCATCCGTTCCCTGAGCGTCTGCTGCAAAGGCTTCAGGACAAAGAAAGTCAGAGCCGCCAGGAGGAGAAAAAAGAGAAAATGTGCCGCTGTATAGTAAAAATAGTTCCTTTTCGTCCGCATTTTTTTCGTGCAACCGGGGTTCCAAAACAACCCTAAAACCCGCCCGGATTACCGGGAACATAATATATATACCCCGTTATCAGTATCGGCATATATTGCAAACCGGCTTGCCCCGGATTGTAACACAGGCCCTTCCAATGTTATAACAAGTTTCCCATGTTAATTATACACAATTTCGCTGTTTTTGAAGGCCTCGACGGGAGCGGCACTACGACCCAGCTGCGGCTTCTGGCGGAATGTTTCGCAGGGCATCCTGCATCGGATCCCCCCCTGCCCCCTTTTTTCGACACCTCCGAACCCACCGGCGGCCCTGTCGGGCGCCTCATCCGCTCCGTCCTGGGGGGGGAAATCTCCCTGGAACCGGCGACCGTCGCCGGGCTTTTCGCGGCCGACCGGCACGAGCATCTTTACGGGAAAAACGGGATTATCGGCCGCTGCAGGCAGGGGGAGCTTGTAGTTTCGGACCGTTATCTGCCTTCTTCACTGGTGTACCAGGGGATAACCTGCGGGGAAGAACTGCCCCGGAAGCTCAATTCGGATTTCCCCTTCCCGGAACTCCTTCTCTTTTTCGACCTTGATCCCCAAACCGCCGGGCAGCGGATCAAAGCCCGGGCCGGGCGGGATATTTACGAACATTTGGAATTCCAGATTAGGGCGCGGGAACGCTACAAAGCCCTGCTCCCGGAATACGAGGAGGCCGGGGTACGGGTGGAGCGCGTCGACGCTTCGGCGGGGATTGGGGATGTTGCCGGGGCGGTATGGAGGGCCGTGCAAAAAATGCCGATAATGAGCCGGTAGGTGTAAAAATGAAGGCTCCCAGGGCTCTTTTTTTCGGCATAATTTTCCTCAGCTCCCTTCTGCCGCTTAACGCGTACCTTGTCACCTACAAGGAGCAGTTTTACCGGCTTTACCATCTTCACTATATACAGTATCCCGACGACAGCATGGAAAACATCTACTGGCTGGAAAGGGCGGCTAAGGCCGATTTTGCCAATCCCCTTTACGCCCTTGCCCTGATCGAAAACGAAACCCAGTGGGAAAAGTACCGCTACCTTTTTATGATGCACATCAACCTTAAACTTATCGAGCAGTACCTTTACCTGGGCAACAAGTGGAACAAGCGGAACGCCTATTTTTACAACGCCCCCTGGAAAGAGCAGAACCTGGAAAGCCTTGAAACCGCGGAAAAATGTTTCCGTACCGCGCTCTATTACTGGAATGATGCCCGGGAATGGGCGGAAAAATCCCTTGACCGGCGTTTCCGCTGGATCAACCTGAAAAATGTCCAGTTCTGGGAAGACGAGGCCGGAAAAATAGAAGACGGCAGCCTTGACTACGAAAAAATAATAGGCCGCGAACTTGGCCTGCTCCAAACCGTGCGCGAAAAATTCCAGGCCATGGACGAAAATACGTATTAGGCCGAATGCCGGTTCTGTACCGGGCGCTGCTAGATGTATCCGTTGTCCCGGCAGAGATCGCGGCTGCGGTAGACAAGGTCTTCCCGTTCCGTAAAGCCAAGTTTTTCCCAAAAGCGGTTACCGGCCCCGTTGGCCTTGAACGCCAGCAGCGCTATCCGGGTGATCCCCTCTTCCGACATAGCCTTTTCCACCGCCTGTACAAGGGATCTGCCGATCCCTTTCCCCCGGTATTCTTCCCCGACCGCGGTGTGGTAGATATAGGCCCGCCTTCCGTCATGGCCGGAAAGGATGACGCCAACTACCCTGTCCGCCGCGTCCGCCGGTACCGCGACAAAACAGGAAGATGGGTTCCGTTCCAAAAATCTTGCGATTCCTTCCCGGGAATCGTCCCGGGCGCGCATGGCAACGCCGGAGGCACCTTTCCAGAGACGGATTACCCCGCCGTAATCGCCAATGATCATGGGCCTTATAATTATGTTTTGCTGCATCTGGCTGCCTTCCTTAAAAGTCTTTCGCGGCGGCGTAAAAGGGAATCGCGGAATTCCTGGGGTACGGGGATACCGGCGGCAGAGGGAACCCTGCCAGGTTCCGAAACGCGGACTTCCTGTACGGATTCCAGAGCAAGCGCCTCGTCCGCGAGGGCAAGTGCCTTTACCGGGTCTTTAAGGCGCCATTCCGCGTCCATCATTCTGACGAGCATCGCCTTCCGCCAGCCTTTTTTCGCGGCGTAATCCAGAAGCGATTTCCCCTTTTCAAATTCAGCGCTGCCCGCCGCCCCGCCGCAAATACCCGGGGATGAGGCGAGCCTTTCCTCCCGGCATGACCTCCACCAGCAGAGGGCGAGCCGTTCGGCGTCGCAGCGGTACTTTTCAAGGGTTTCCAGGGGGGAGGCGGCAATTTCGGCCAAGGCGGCCATGAGCCGGGCCAGGCCGTAAATGTCCCTGACATTATGTTCGCAGATGCCGCACAGGGCCCCGGTTTTCCCGGTTTTAAGAAAGTCAAACCAGATGTCCGGCGCTTCGGAACCGGGGGTGTCGCCCGAACGGTCCAGGCCCAGCAAGGCGGTTTCGACGGACGCCTGCGAGCAGGAGGGAAGGACCCGTTTCCAGAGCCGCCGCGCCGGGTGGAGCAGGTCCGCGTGGCAGTATTCAGGAGGGGTGACCGCGTTCATCAGACAGCGCGTCCTGAGAATCTGGGCGTCGAACGCCTTTCCGTTATAGGTGACGACCAGCGGCGGCGGCTGGAGCGGCGGAGGATCCCCCCCCGGCGTTTCACTGCCGCCGAACTCCTTAAGAACCGCCTCAAGAAAATCGCCTTCCCCGGGGTAGTCAAGGAGGAGGTACTGGGTCACCTGGAGGGCGTACTGCGCTTGGCCGCCCGGACCGGCGGGGACAAAGCGCCCGAACGCCGCGAGAAACGCCACGGTCCCCGCGCCGCTTGACAGGCCGGTTGTTTCAAGATCGAAAAAACGAAGAGCCCCGGGCCCTGCCTTCCCAAACACAGCGGGGCCGGCCAGGTACCCGGAAAAATCCGGGACCAGTATGCCCAGGCTGCGGGGGAAAACCAGGGGCAGCGCGCAGGGGAAATCCAGTGTGACGGTCCGCCTGGCCGCGAGAAAACCCGCGCTTTCCCAGCCGGGGAGCGGCGCCGGTGAAACGCCCGCTACAGGCGCATCTTCCCCGGAAACAGGTTGCGGGAGGGGCCGGGCGGCGTTTTCCCGTACAGCCGGGACAAGGGCTGCGGCCCCGGCGTTTTTCCGCCCTT
The DNA here is from genome assembly GCA_031267955.1 of Spirochaetaceae bacterium. Lineage (GTDB taxonomy): Bacteria > Spirochaetota > Spirochaetia > Treponematales > Breznakiellaceae > JAIRRR01. The sequence goes on from JAIRYB010000057.1 coordinate 7,172, forward strand.
CCAGCTCCCGTATCAGAAGCAGCCTGTTCCGCAAATTGCCCTTCATTCAGCCCCCGCCCGCCCCGACCAGCGCACCGAGAAACGCCGCGGTCCCCGCCTTGTTGCCGCCCGGGCCTACGCAGGAAGGGCAGCCCCCTTTGCAGGGACAGCCTGTAACCGCCCGGTAGGCGGCGCGGAAGAGTTCCCCTACCCGGCCGGCAAGAGACTCGGAAAGCCCGGTACCGCCAGGGTATTTGTCGTAGATAAAGAGCACGGGGACGCCGAAATGGGGGTCCCGCACCCGTTCGGCCATACCAAGATCGCGGGGATCGCAGAGCAGGAATATGGGCGCGATTAGCTTGATCAGGGTCCCGGCTCCGCCCAGCACCGAACCGGGATCTTCGGCGGCAAGGGACTCAAGCGCCTTTCCGCCCGCCGTGCCGGGGCCGAAACACAGGGCCAGGGAACGGGTCTGCATTTCCTCCTCCGGAAGGTTTATGTCCCCGTAGCCGATATTTTCATGGGTATGAAAGCGTATCTTCTTGAATTTTGCGGCCTGGCTGCGTACCAGCGCGTCGCAGAGAACAGCGCGGGCGGCGGCCCTCCCCCCTTCCCCGGGGGCCGCGTTTATCTCCCCGTCTTCGGCAAGCACCTTGATATCCGTTTTTACAAGCCCGTCTGTAAAATAATTTAGCTCCTCCTCCCGGACCAGGCATTTGCGGTTTTCAATATCCAGGTCTTCGACAAGGTACTGCCTGCCCCTGTGGATATAAACCGCGTTTTTGAAGATAAGCTCCTTGGCGCTCGGCCGGTCCATCTCGCCGATAACCGTGTTCCTGCCCTCCGTCACATCGATAATCACCACATTGTCCGCCGCGGCCGACCTGAGGCTGATCCCCTCTGCCGGGAAGGAACGCTCGGCCCAGTGCCATTTGCCCGCCGTGTGGCGCACAATTCCCGCTTCCTCAAGGTAGGCCAGAACCTCCGCCACCTGCTCCCCGAAAGGTTCCGGGAAAGCGGTATCGTCCCTGAAGGGCAGCTCGAAACAGCCGCATTTGACATGATCGGCCAGGATATAGGGGTTGTCGGGATCGAGCCGCCCTTCCTCGGCGCTTTTGCGGAAAAACCATTCCGGGTTTTTCATGATAAACTGGTCCAGGGGAGAGGAAGACGCCACAAACACCGATACCGATGTCCCGCCCCTCCTCCCGGCCCGGCCCGACTGCTGCCAGAATGAATTGAAGGATCCGGGGAACCCCGCCACGACAGACGCGTCAAGGCCGCCTATATCTATGCCCAGTTCAAGCGCGTTTGTGGACACAACGCCGTGTACGCTCCCCTCCCGCAGGCCCCGCTCGATCTCCCGTCTCTCGTTGGGGAGAAGCCCTCCCCGGTAGGCTTCCACCCTGATGCGGGAATTATCGGTAAAAATATTCGCGAGTTCCCCGTTCACATAGGAAGCGGCCAGCTCTGTTTTTACCCGCGAGTGGGCAAAGAGGATAGTTTTAATGCCCGCCCTTAAAAAGGCGATCATCCAGCGGCGGCTTTCGGTGACCACGCTGCGGCGTATGCCCTGGACAGCGTCCACCAGCGGCGGGTTGTAGAGGACGATCCGTTTTTCGCCGCGCGGGGCGCCGTTCTTGTCAACCAAAAGCGCCCTGCCGCCGATAAGGGTTTCCGCCAGTTCCCGGGGGTTGGCAATGGTGGCGGAGCAGAGGATAAAGACCGGGCAGGACCCGTAAAAAGAAGCGACGCGCCTGAGCCGGCGTATCACATTCGCCACATGGCTCCCGAAAACGCCCCGGTATGCGTGGGCCTCGTCAACCACCACGTACTTCAGGTTTGCGAAGAATTTGATCCATCGGGGATGGTTCGGCAGCACCCCCGCGTGCAGCATATCCGGGTTTGTAATAATGATACGCCCCGAATCCCTTGCCGCGACGCGCAGGCTGTCCGGAGTATCGCCGTCGTAGGTCATCACTTTTATATCAAAGGAGGCGAGCAGGGAGTCCCGCGAATCCGATCGGCCGGCCAGTTCGTTCAGTTCCGACTGCTGGTCCTGGGACAGCGCCTTGGTGGGGAAAAGGTAGAGGGCGCGGGCCTTGTCGTCGCGGAGCAGGGCCTGGAGCGTTGGGAGGTTGTAGCAGAGGGTTTTCCCGGAAGCCGTGGGGGTTACCACAACCACATTGTTCCCGGCCCGCACGGCGTCCCACACTTCCCTCTGGTGGGAATAAATCGCGCCTATCCCCCGGCTTTCAAGGGCGTTCCGTATTCTTTCGTCAAGATCATCCGGAAAGGGCGAAAAGGCCCCCTCCCGGGCGGGAAGAAGCCTGTCTTCTACAATATTATCCGCGAAAGCAGGATCTTTCAGTATCTTTTCCAGCGCCTCTCTCTGACTCATGCCTATTATCGTAACCAATTTCCATAAATATTGTAAGCGTATTTTGACATCGCAATAATTCCGCTGTATACTCTGGTATGGAGGACCGAAACATGGCCAAGGTACTGTCTATCGTACTGGGTGGCGGCAAAGGCACCCGTTTATTCCCCTTAACCCAGGAAAGGGCAAAGCCCGCGGTACCTTTCGGGGGCAAATTCCGCCTGGTAGATATTCCTATCTCCAACTGTATCAACGCCAACCTCAGGCAGATATACATCCTGACCCAGTTTAACTCGGCATCGTTACACCTTCACCTTTCCCAAACCTATAATTTTGATATTTTTTCCAAAGGCTTTGTTGAAATTCTCGCCGCCGAGCAGACCTTTGAACATTCGGGCTGGTACGAGGGGACCGCCGACGCGGTAAGGAAAAACTTTATCCATTTCAGAACCCAGAATCCCGACTACTATATCATTCTATCCGGGGACCAGCTTTACCGTATGGACCTTCAGGATTTCCTTAAAAAACACAGGGATTCCGGAGCGGCGATTACAATTGCCTGTACCGCTACGGGCAGGGAAGACGCAAGCCAGCTTGGAATACTCAAGGCGAACAAGAAGGGCGAGATTACGGAATTTCTTGAAAAGCCGGGCCCTGTCCGGGATATTTCGGATTTTAAAATTCCGGCCGAGCTGAAGGCGGACAAAAACAAGGAGGACGAGTACCTGGCTTCCATGGGTATTTATATCTTCAACGCCGAGGCCATGGAAAGCTGCCTGGCGAACGAGTACACCGACTTCGGCAAAGAGATTATCCCCATGACGATTAACACCCTCAAGGTAAGCGCCTATGTTTTTGACGGCTACTGGGAAGATATCGGGACTATCAAGAGTTTCTATGAGGCAAATCTGGACCTTACCTCCCTGCGCCCCAAATTCGATTTTTACGACGAGGAAAAACCGATTTATACCCACATGCGCAGCCTGCCCCCTTCCAAGATGAACTTCAGCAATATGAACCAGTCCATCGCTTCGGAAGGCTGTATCATTACCAACGCGTCTATTACCAATTCAATTGTCGGGATAAGGACCATTATCGAATCCGGGGCCAGCCTTAACGGGGTAGTATGCATGGGCGCGGATTACTACGAATCGGAAAAACAGAAACAGCAAAACAGCGAAGCCCGCCTTCCCAATATGGGGATCGGGCGCGGCGCTATCGTCAAGGGGGCTATTATTGACAAGAACGCCTGCATAGGCGAGGGCTGCAGGATAGGCATCGACGACCTGAACCGCACCGACGGCAACTACGGCCACTACTATATTATAGACGGGATCATCGTGATCCCGAAAAACGCGGTGCTGTATCCCGGAACGATAATTTAGCCGGCGCCGCCGGACAAAGAAAACCAGGGTCAGCTAATAACAGGTTCCGCTTTTTTTGGCTTTTCCGCCGGCTGGGGGTACAGGGTAATTTCCCCGTCATGGCAGTCAACGGCAAAGGCCGTACCCATGGGGTAGTCCCCTTGCAGGATGAGCAGGGCAAGGGGGTCTTCCAGTTCTTTCTGTATGGCCCGCCGCATGGGCCGGGCGCCGTATTTCGGGTCCCAGCCTTTTTCCGTGATCGCTTTTTTTGCCGCAGGGGAAAGCTGTACAAAATACCCCCGCTCCGCGAGGCGCATCGAAAGCTCTTCCAACTGGAGGTCCAGAATGGCCTCTATCTGCTTTTCGTTTAACGCGTGGAAAACCACTACCTCGTCCACCCGGTTGATAAATTCAGGGCTGAACTGCCTCCGCAATTCCGAAAAAGCCTCGCTGCGGATCTCCTCCGCCGACATGATCCCCCTGCCGGAGGCGAAACCGAGCCGGTTATCCCGGGAAATCTCCCGCACGCCGGCGTTGCTGGTCATAATAATAACGGTATTCCGGAAATTCACCGTATGGCCCAGATTGTCCCTGAGCTCCCCCTCTTCCAGAACCTGGAGCAATAGATTGAACACATCGTGGTGGGCTTTTTCTATTTCATCGAACAGCACTACCCGGTAGGGATTGCGGCGTATTTTTTCAGTCAGCAGCCCCCCCTCTTCGTAGCCTATATAACCCGGGGGCGCCCCCACAAGCCGGGAGGCGTTGTGCTTTTCCATAAAGTCCGACATATCGATACGCACCAGGCTGTCTTCAGTACCGAAAAGATACGCGGCAAGCCTTTTTGCCAGGAGGGTCTTCCCTACCCCGGTAGGGCCCAGGAAGATAAAGGAACCCATCGGGCGTCTGGGCGAAGAGACGCCGACCCGGGAACGCCTGATCGACGAGGAAACTTTCGCCACCGCGTCGTCCTGCCCTACCACCGCCTGGTGCAATTCTTCCTCTATCCGCAAAAGCCGGCGGGATTCCTCTTCCTCGATATGGATAAGCGGCATCCCGGTAGTTTCCGCCACAACCCTGCGTATATCCGCCTCGTCCACCACAACCGGCTTGTTTTTCGAACGGCGCTCCCAGGCTTCCCGCGCGGCTTCAAGGCGCCCGCGCAGATAGCGTACCCGGTCCCGTATTTCCGCGGCCCGTTTGTAATCCTGGGAAGATGCCAGCGTGTTTTTTTCCGTCATAAAGAGCCTTATCTCCGCCTCAATACCCGTAAGTTCCGGGGGCTGGGTATCCGCTTCCAGTTTCCGCATGGCCCCCGCCTCGTCAAGAATATCGATAGCCTTGTCGGGCATAAAACGGCCTGAAATATAACGGTGGGCCAGGCCGGCCGCGGCATCAATGGCTTCCGGGGTGTACTTGACCCGGTGGTGATCTTCGTATTTTTTCTGGATGCCCGAAAGAATTTTCCGGGTCTCCTCAAGGCCCGGCTCTTCCACAAGAATCCCCTGGAAGCGGCGTTCCAGCGCGGCGTCTTTCTCGAAGTGTTTCCGGTATTCGGCAAGGGTGGTGGCGCCTATACACTGCACCTCCCCGCGGGACAGGGCGGGCTTGAACATATTCGAGGCATCTATGGTTCCCTCCGCGCCCCCGGCGCCGATAATCGTGTGAATCTCGTCGATAAAGAGGATCACATTTCCGGCGCGGGTTATCTCCCGCATTATTTTTTTAAGCCGTTCCTCGAATTCCCCCCGGTATTTGGTGCCCGCCACAACGGACCCCATGTCCAGGGAAAGGATACGCCGGCCCGCCAGGGCGTCGGGTATCTCGTTGCCCGCGAAAAGCTGGGCAAGGCCCTCTACAATGGCGGTCTTCCCTACGCCCGGCTCCCCTATTAATACGGGGTTGTTTTTGGTACGCCGGGCAAGAATACGCACGGCCCGCTCTATTTCCTTGCGCCGGCCGATCACCGGGTCGAGCTTCCCCGCGCCGGCCAGGGCGGTAAGATCCCGCGAATATTCATCCAGATTCGGCGTCATCTTGGAAAAATTAGCCGCCCGCGCGCGGCTTTCCCGCGATCTGGATTCCCCGCTTTTTAAATCACTGGGATAGAACATAAAAGTCTGGTAGCCTTCCGCCGCGACAAATTCCTCTTCCCGCTTGGAACTGTCTCCGGACCGGAAAGAAGTCTGTACAACTACCCGGACCATATCGATATCCACAGTCCTCTGGGTGAGGTAGTTTTGAACAGGGGAATCGGACTCCCGCATGGCCGCGAAGAGGAGGTGCTCGGTACCGATGTACTCGCTGCCCATGGAACGGGCTTCTTCCGCGGCGTTTTCCAGCATGGTCCGCGTTCTTTTGGAAGGGGGGACATCGCCGAAGACAAGGGCCCCGGGCAGGCGGGGAATTTCATTTTCAATGGTACGCCTGAAATCAGGCAGATCGATTCTGAGAAATTTGAGGGCTTTGCAGGCAACCCCGCCGCCGTCCTTGAGGAGCGCGACTACAGCGTGTTCCGGCAGGAGCTGGTCCGAATTGAAGCGCCGCGCTTCTTCCTGGGCGTCAATTGTCAATATCCGTTGCGCCCGCTGTGTTAATCCCCTGAACAAAGCAGCCCTCCGTTGCTTTATAATATCGCATATCCGGGCGGAAAAACAAGGGATAGTGAAACAGAGTATAAGTATTCGGAAATCGCCCTTTGAGTTCTGTTCAAAATATATGGTATTCTGTATAATAAATTCCAGAAGGGGACATCATGGTAAATGAATTTATTATCACCGCCACCCGGTCCATGCGCAGTTACGCTTCCCGCGTAGCTGAATACCTTTCCAAATTCCCCGGCTTTTCATCTTTTGCGGATACTATGAACGGGACCGGCATTCTGAGCGTGGACCATTTTGCCGACGGGGAAATGGAGGCGGTGGTAAATTCTTCCATCAGGGGCAAAGATGTTGTTCTCTTTACCAGTTGCGCCAGAAACGAGGCGGGAATCGATGTTGAAGAGGCCAAAATCGAGCTTTACCATACTATCGACGCCCTGAAACGGTCGCAGGCGGGGAAGATCACCGTGTTTGAACCTTTTGTTTCCTGTTCCCGGTCCGATCGTACCGCAAGGCGGAGTTCCGTGGGCCTCTGGATACACCTTAAAACCCTGGTAAGCCTCGGGGCCGGGCATATTGTGACTTACCAGCTCCATTCGGACAAGTCCAAATCCATGCTGGACCCCACTGTCTGCGCCATAGACGATATTCCCGCCCTCACCCTGCTGAAACGCTACCTCTGCGATGTTTACATCCGGGACCTGGGTACTCTGGAAGGGCGGGTCCGTTCGCAATGGGCTTTCTGTTCCGTTGACGCGGGCGGCGAGAAACTTGCCCGGGATTTTGCCAATTCATTCGGCGCGCCCCTTGTTGTCGCGCACAAACAGCGGGACTATTCAAAGGCCAATACCATCGAATCCGTCAACATACTTTCCGCGGACCCCCTGGCAGGCAAAGTGCTTTATATAATCGATGACATGGTTGATACGGCCGGTTCCGTGGAAAGCCTGGTGCGCGCCCTGACGCCCCACAAACCGGCGGAGGTGAACATAATCGTAGTCCACGCCATCTTCTCCCCGCCCGCCGCCGAACGGCTTAAACGGCTGGTAGAAGAAAAATTACTGAACAAGATCATTGTTACCGACACGGTATACTGTCCCGGATGCGTATCCGGGATAAATTCCGCCGGCAAAGGCCTGCCCATCCCGAATCTGGAAGTAGTCCCATCCGCCGAACTTTCCGCCAAGGTTATCAGAACCATGACCACCAATAAGCCCTTAGGCAAATTGCTGAGGACCTTCGACGCCGCGATATACCTCAATTCGCCGAATCTGTTTAACCAGGAAGCGCGGGACTAAAGTTTGCCGCGCTTCGGGCGGCAAACTTCTAAAATTGTTTTTTTGAATCGAGCAGTATTGTTACCGGCCCGTCGTTGGTATATTTGACCAGCATACGGGCGCGGAAAATTCCGCCCTCGCAGGAAAGGCCGAGGACGCGGACGCGTTCCATAAAGTATTCGTACAGAGGCTTTGCCTCCGAAGGGTCCGCCGCGTCTGAATACGAAGGCCGCCTTCCCTTGCGCGCGTCCGCCAGCAGGGTAAATTGGGAAACAGCAAGCACCCCGCCTTTGATATCCCGCACGGAAAGGTTCATCCTGCCCTCGCTGTCGTCAAAGATGCGCAGCGCCGCTGTCTTTTCCGCAAGATATTCGGCGTCGGCAAAGGTATCGCCCCGGGCGACTCCCAGGTATACCAGGAGGCCGCGATCGATTCTGCCCGACACGCGCCCCCCGGCTTCCACTGAAGCGTCACGTACAATTTGCACAACGGCGCGCACGGCCCGCATCCTCCCCCGGTTCAGTTTCCGGCATTATTTACCAGCCCCGGCTGATGCACCGCGATCCCCCGAAGTTCAAGGCCCATCCCGCCGGGGCCGGATACGGGGACAACCTTGCCCAGAATTTCCAGGGGCTGTTCGGTATTTATGATCGCGGCAAAATCCAGAGTCACCGCCACGATACCCTCAAGAGTCTTGCGGGTATCATAGCCTACCAGCAGATTAAACGCGGTACTGTTTTCCCCAAGCTCCAGGTTCGCCGCCATCCCGCCCCAGACAACATAGCAGCCACGGTACAGGGAAGGGTCGGCCAGTACATCGGTATATTTAAAACGATCCCGCAGCGTATCAAAGCCCGGCTCCCCGGTATAGGAAAAAAGCAGCCGCGCCTTGTTTTTGACCGCCTCAGATGCGTTCGACTCGATTATCCTGTTAAGATTTACCTTGGCCTTTTCATCCCTGTACTGCGAAAACAGTTTTTGCGCTTCGGCGTAAATTCCGAGAACCTCGTTCCGGGTAAGCACATAACGGTAAGTGCCGTCAACCTGCACCGGCACGCCCCGTTCCTCCCTGTCAAGCATGGTAAGATCGAGGCCCTGGCGGCTGCCCGATGTATCCTTAAAGGGGTTGAAAATATCCAGCCTGTAAAGCAGGAAGACGGCCCCGGCCGCCAGAATAAGAAAGAGCGGAATAAGAACTGTTTTTTTGGAAAAGGGCGGTTTTGGGACCGGGGGATAAAGAACTGAAAGTTTCCCTGTTTCGGCCCAGGAATCGCCGTTCTCCCCGGCGCCGTATTTGCGGATCATCTTCAGGGCTTTTTTGGCGGCCCTGTTTTTCGGGTCCATTTCCTGGACTTCAAGGTAGAGATCGACCGCCCGATCGGTGCTGCCCCGGCGCAAAAACAGCACCGCCAGGCCCAGCAAAACCGGGATGTCTTTTTTCTTTATATCGCGGGCGCGTTTGAAAAAATCCAAAGCCCCGCCAAAATCATTTACCTTTAGGCAGGCCATGCCCAGAATATAATAGTACTTAAAAGAATCCCTGAAACGGAAAATTTCGCTTTCCAGCGTTCTTATTACATCGCCGTATTTTCCGCGCCGGAGCAGGCGTATTGCCTTGGTCAGAACAGGATCAAGCTTCATAGCTTTTCTCACCGGTACCGGTCTTTTATTCTGTTGATAATAAGTTCAATGTTTATAATTTCTTCGTCGCTCAGGCTGTTCCGCCCGGCCATGTAATCGTCCAGCCTGGCAAGCAGATCGCGGAGTACGACAAGATCGGTCCGCATCGTTTCTTCTTCCGAAGCCGGGCGGGAAGCAGAGCCGGTCCCCGGCGGAACCTGTTTTTGTTCCGAATCGCCGGAAAGAGACGCGGCGCGGGCAGGGGCGGCCTCCGGCTTAAAGGTGACCCGGCCAAACCCGCTTTCATCCGCCGCGGCCAGAAGCACGGTATAGCTTCTCGATTCCCCCGCAGGCAGGCGCTGGGGGTTAAAGACATACGAGACCGCCGAATCGTTTATGGAATAGGGCGGGTTGGTAAAATTTCTGCGGTTATACATGAGTTCCCAGGAGGAGTCGCTGAGGCGTTTCCAGTTGGCGAAATGCACATAATCCGCCGCGCTGCTGTAGCCGGTATTGATACTGCCCATAAGGCCGTAAGAGCTGTTGCGGGAAACCCACCATTTATCCGGCCATTTCGCGTCGAACAGCGCTTCCGAGCCGATACCCCGCTCGTCGGTGGTAAAATGATTGGCGCCGGTATTGGCGCTTTCCCCCAGATTGGTGTCGATTATAAGGCGGGCGCCAACATTGCCGGCCCGGCTTCCCTTGTTTTCAATGCGTATGTTCAGGCGGACCCCGGTTGTTTCAGGCTGCCCGTTAACCGAAAGAAATGTAAATTCTTCTGTTACGATCATTCCCGCGGATTCAAAAATGAGCGCGGGTTTTGCCTGGGTCCCCCCAATCCGCACGGCAAAAGAAGGAGTCTCCCCCATTTTGTAAATACGATCGTTTATCCTTACCGACAGGGAAGATGTCCTGGTATCCTGTTCGGAAAAGAGCGGATCAAAACGCCTCGTGTCCCTGTCCGTAAGGTAGTAGAGGGCAAAACGGCCGGTATTTTCATTGAGGGCCAGCCTAATCCTCCCGTCGGTATAGTCGGCGGCAAAGGATTTCACGGGGATACATAAAGCCTGCAAAATAAAGATAAACTGGGCGGTTTTTTTTAACCAGGGGTTCTTTCCCGGCCGGGGGGTCTTTTTTGAATTGATCATCTTTAATTACCTGTTGTTTAAAGCTTGCGTAAGCTGGTCTATCAAGTCAACGGAAGATCGTTTGATGTTCTCTATACGTTCCGCCTGGCCGGACCCCGGCAGAGGGCCTGCTGGAGCGGGCGGAGGGAGGGGCGGCTCAGGCGGCCGGGCGGCTGGGGCCGGGGAAGTTCCGGCATTCCGCGCGGTATTGTCGACATAGCTCCCGGCATTCTCCCGGTAAGAGCCGAAGTCGGCCGGGGAAGAGGGGCTTGTATTGGTATACCGGCCGGCGCTGCGGGCCATGCCTTCTTCCTCAAGCCGCTTTTCCAGGGCGGCAATCTGCGCGTGGGCCTCGGTCAGGCGCCGCCTGTAATCGGCGTTGGAAGCCTCCAGTTCGGCAAGGTGCGAATCCCGGAGCATTTCCGCGATTTTCTTTTGATAGGCGATAATAGCCTGATCGTAAGTACGCTCCCTCCTCTGGTATTCTTCCACGGTTTTAAGGGATTCCTCATGGGTCCACTTCAAGATCGAAAGCAGCTCTACCTCGATTTTTTTCTGGCTGATCAGGGCAAGGCGGTAGGAAGAAGCTTCGTATTTGACGCTCTGGGGGTACTGTTCCACGATAAGGGAAAAAACATCCTGGGCCCTGTCAAGCTGCCCCAGGGAGTACAGGCATTCGCCCATCCAGTAAAGGGCGGCGGGTTTCCGGGCGGATTCTCCGGGCACGTCAACGGCTATGCTGTCGATGTACCTTCTGAAAAGGGAAATCGCCTCATCAAAACGGCCCATATAATAGTAAACCCGGCCGCGGTGGTACGGAAGTTCGGCGTATTTAATATTCGCCGGGGAGACCCGTTCAAGCTCGTCCATTGCCCTGATGGAATTATCGTAATTGGCCGACGCGAGTTCGGTTATTGCTATCCAGTACAGGGCGTCCGCCTTTATTATCGGATCATTCGTCTCCGAATAAGCCTGGCGGAGCTCCGCCGCCGCTTCCGGCCAGAACCCCCTGCCGTAGAGGCTTACCCCGTATTGGAGCCTCGCCTGGGGCGAAAGCCTGGTTTGCCCGTCCCGGGCCTGGGAAACCGCGTTACCCGCGGGCAGAACAGCTAAAAAAACGCACAAAATGCCAATATAGGGCTTACCTTTCATCCGCAATATCCCCTTCCTATTCCTCTATCGAAAGTTTCGGCAAAAAAGGAGTGTTTTATTAGGGCCTAGCAGTTTGTTGCGCTTCAGCGCAAAATCGTATAAAAATTCACAAGTACAACAGGCTGCTAGAGGCCTGCCGCCATGCGCCGATGATACCCCGTTCCCACCCCCTTGTAAAGAACTTGGAAAATGGTATAATACAAAAGATAAATTTATAACCGGAATATTAAGAGCTGGTCAAGCCATGGATACGGATGCGTTGGTCAAGGGGGATGCCCAGGGTAATGGGGAAGGACACTATGCCGGTATGTTGAATTCCGGGCTATCGGAACTCCTTCAAAAAGCCTACGGCAGCCTGAAAGCCCGGGACGCGGCGTCCGCGCAGACAGCCCTGGAAGACGCCCTGCGAATCGACTTTGACGATCCCGAGGTAGTTTACGCGCTGAAATGCGTAAAATGGTGGCTTGAGCGGATAAAAAAACTCGACGATTTTCAGGACGCCTATGAAAAGGGAGGGTTTATCCTGAGCCAGTGGAAGTCTTTTTATTCTTTCCTGGACCGGATTGGAGGTACCGCGTTTGAACCCTGTTTGTACGCGATACGGCGTTTCGTGTTTTCAAGCGCCCTTGAGTACTTCCAGGATGTCCTGGGCGAAGGGGAAAACCAGCATGAGCCGGTACTGCTGCTGCAGGTGGGCCAGTGCTACAAGGGAGTTGGAAATTACGATCTAGCCCTGCGGTATTTGCAGCAGGCGGTCCGCTTCCGGCGCGAAGACGGGGAAACCCTTGCGGAGCTAGCCGACGTCAGCGCGCTGCTGGACGAGACCCGGACCGCAAAAGCCCTGTTCCGGGAAGCTTTTTTTATGGATCCCCAGGGGGTGGATCTGGGGAATCTTGAATCTGAGATGATTGTCCGGCTGAGGGACCGGGTCGCGTCCCTGGGGTTTTCCGGGCCGGAATTGCCGGAATGGATACCCATTTACGGCGCGATTTTCGGGGTATTTACGGTAAAGCGGGCGCTAAAGCCGGTGGAATTGGGGCGGATACGGCAGTCCGTTTTTTCGCTGGAGAACGAGATACGCGGGGGGCCGGATAACGCGGAACTCCTCAGGCCCCGCCTGATAAACCGTTACCTCTGGCTGATAGATCACTATGAAAATGTCCGGGAGGATCCCGCCCTCATTGAGGAAACGATGCTAAAAATAAAAATTATCGATCCGGTAATATTTGAACGGATACGTTAGCGAAGATCTCTAACGGCAAAAGAAACCGGCGATCTGCGGTTTCCCAATAATACATTTGGCCGCGAAGGCCAGGAGTTAGGTAATGGCTGAAGTCGAAACGATGGACGGAACAGCGCTTCTCAAAAGCGTACAGGAAATGCTGAACGAAGAAAAATGGACCCGGGCTGCCCTGAGCAATTATTCCGCGAATCAGTTTAAAGAGCTGGATTTGATTCTCAAGGAAGGGCAGGAAGAACACTCCTTTGACGATCTGAAGAAGATATGCGACGAGCATCTGGGGCATACAAAAAACAGTATTATCGCGCTCTACATTTCCGGGATGATCGCCCTGTCCAGGCAGATCATCGACGACGCCGCGCTGGTAAATCTGGTTACGATTTTTGTGGATAACCACAAGTGGAATATTGTAAAGTACCTGTGCGAAAGGATACTGGATTACGGGGAATCGAAATTCGCGCTCCGGACCCTGGCGGAATGTTACAAGAACGACAATGAAGAAGACGCTGTTTTCGGGATATGGGAACGGCTGGTCAAGGTCGACTACGAAGAGGCGGACATTGCCAAAGCCCTGGCGGAGCATTTTGAAAAACTCGGCAATACCGGAGAGGCCGTAGACTGCTATAAAAAAGCCCTCCACCGCTATATCAACAAACAGCTTTTTACCAATGTACGGGAAATATGGGCAAAACTTTTAGAGTACTGCCCCGAAGACATTGACTTTTTCCTCCACGTGCAAAAAAAGATAGCCAAAAATATCAGCGAGGACAAGGCGGTGCTCCTGCTGCAGGATGTGTACGCTTCCTGCAAAAAACGCGGCGACATTAATACCGCCATCAATATCCTGAAACTCATACTCCAGTACGACGAAAGGGATTCCCTTGCCCGGCGCGAAATTACCGAATGTTTCAGGGAAAAGTACGCCGAGCACAGCCAGCTTGATGAATATATCCGTATATCAAACCTGGCCCAGAACTACCGGAACGTCCACGAGGCGATTTTGGACTTTGAAAAGCATATCGCCTTTGACAAGGGGAACTTTGTGTTCCACCGCACCTGGGGTGTCGGCCGTATCGCCAGGATCGAGGGGGACGAAATCGTCATCGATTTTGCGAAAAAAAGGGCCCATTCCATGTCGCTCAAAATGGCGGTAAACGCCCTGCAAACCCTGTCGAAAAACCATATCTGGGTACTCAAGGCTACCTGGAAAAAAGAAAAACTCCACGAACGGGTTAAGAACGAGCCGGGCTGGGCTCTTAAAACGGTCATCAAGAGTTTCGGGAATTCCTGCGATATCAAGCGGATAAAGGCGGAACTTGTCCCTTCCGTGCTTTCGGCGGGCGAGTGGACTACCTGGAGCACCAGGGCCCGGGACGTGCTCAAGTCGGACCCTTCCCTGGGAGTCGTTCCGGAAAATATCGATCTGTACACGGTGCGGGACAGGCCGATCAGTATAGGGGAAAAACTCTACAACGAATTCAAGGCGGAGCGTAATTTCTTTGACCGGGTACAGACCCTGCGGAGTTTTATTTCCCAGAAGGATCTGGAACCGGATTCGGAATATTTCGCGGAAATGTTCGCCTATTTCTCGGGGTATCTGCGGTCCTTAAACCAGGTGAATGAACAGGTAGCGGCTTCCTACCTTCTGGTAAAGGATCTTTCCGGCCGCTATCCCCATCTGGCCTCGGGCCTGCAGATGAATTTCCGGCAGATATTTGACCATATCGAGGATGTTTCGCAGGTATTCCTGTCCATAAAAGACAGCAAGCTGCGGGAAGAATTCCTGCACCATATCAAACTCTTTGTCCCTTCCTGGCCCGACATTTACGTGAAGCTCTTCCCCTATGCCCTGAATAATTCCATCATAGTGCAGCTTGAAAAAGAGGGGCACGAAGATAAAATCGTCGCCATGGCGCAGAGTTGTTTTGACAATTACCGGGAGTATCAGTACCGGGAAGCGGTGGTGTGGATCTACAAGAATCTCAACAAGGAAGCCTGGTTTGCGAGGACCGGCGTCTCCCTTGAAAAGCAGCTTATCACCCTGATCCACATTCTGGACATAAGCTACCGGGAAATTGAAAACCACCGGGAAACGTCCGACAACCGGAAGATCAACAAGCAGATTTACACGGTTCTGTTTAAGGACCGGGTGCTGTATTCATTTATCGATTCCGCGGACTACGATACTATCCTGCGCATATTTACCTTTATTGAAGATGTCAAGGACCTTGATCCCGCGGATAAAATGAAACTCCGCAGCCATATCATGGACAAGCATCCTGATTTTAAATTCTTCGGGGATACGGAAAAAACTTTTGTTACCCGGGGGCTTATCGTTACCGCGCTGAAGTACGAGGAAAAGCAGCGCCAATTGACGCATATTATGGAGGAGGAAGTACCCGCCAATTCCAAGGAAATCGCCTTTGCCCTTTCCCTTGGCGACCTCCGCGAAAACGCCGAATACAAGGCCGCCAAGGAAAAACAGGATATTCTCAACTCTACGGTGGCAAAGCTCAAGGACGAAATAGAAAGGGCGCAGATATTCGATCCCAATACGGTGAATATCGGCAGGGTTTCTTTCGGAACCATAGTGGCTCTTCTCAATAATTCCTCCAATAAAGCGGAAGAATTTACAATCCTGGGCCCGTGGGAATCCGATCCTGATAACAGGGTTATTTCCTACCTCTCTCCGTTCGGCGGGGCGATTCTGAATAAAAAAGTCGGTGAAAATTTTGATTTTTCCATGGGCGATGAAAAGATAGCCTATACGGTGCAGAGTATTTCCAAGTTTGGTTTTTAGGGAAGTACCGGCTGTACTGTGCTGCCTCGATGCCGCAGGGGAATATGGTTACCAGGGTTTCCTCTTTTTAAGAAGAGGGACAGGCCGTTATGAAAAAGCTGACGAACTTTATACTGTTTTCGCTGCTGGCCTTGCTGCTTTCCTACGGC
Source organism: Spirochaetaceae bacterium (assembly GCA_031267955.1). Taxonomy (GTDB): domain Bacteria; phylum Spirochaetota; class Spirochaetia; order Treponematales; family Breznakiellaceae; genus JAIRRR01. The sequence continues at coordinate 22,863 of JAIRYB010000057.1, forward strand.
CAGCAGCAAGACGGCGGCACCCAGAATCCCGACACACCTATAGACCTTATTGTCCTTGTTGACACTTCCGCCCGCATGAGCGGCTATTTCCGGGAATTTCTTGAATTTGCCCCGGGGCCATTCCTCCGCGAATTTCTCCGTATCGGCGATACCTTTCATATACTTTCTTTTTCCGA
>JAIRYB010000125.1 GCA_031267955.1 Spirochaetaceae bacterium
CCAAGGGGGAAATCAGATAGATATAACCGGGGAAATAGACGGTTTTCCCGCCCACGGCGTGGTGCCTGCGGCCCCTTTCCATCCCTTGCCTGTCTAGCGGCCGTAGATCAGAGTCAGTCGCCGGATGCGGGCGGCCAGGGTATGAAGCGCGCTTATACTATCTTCAAGCCGCCAGCGCCAGTTGCCGCCGCCCGTGGTGGAAGGGGTATTTATCCGGGCCTCGCCGCCCAGTCCCAGGTAGTCCTGCATGGGGATAAGCGCCAGGCCGGCGACACTGGAAAGCGCCGCGCGGATAAAGGCCCAGTGAATTTCCCCGGGATCTTCAAGCCCGAAATAATCCAGCGCCAGGGCCGCGTCTTCCTGCCGGGCGGTTTTAAACCAGCCTGCGCTTGTGGGGTTGTCGTGGGTGCCGGTATAGACCACGCAGTTCCTGCGGTATGTGTAGGGCATATAATCGGCGGCTTCCCGGGAATCAAAGGCAAACTGAAGCACCTTCATACCGGGGCATCCCGAGGCGGCGAGCAGGTCCCGGACCTCGCCGGTAAGGTAGCCCAGATCTTCGGCAATAATCGCCGCGCCGGGAAGGGCCTCCCTGATCGCGGCGATAAAGGCCAGGCCGGGCCCCTTGACCCATTCCCCGCCCGATGCGTCGGGACCGCCGGACGCGCTCACGGCCTCCGCCGGAATGGAAAAATAGCTTTCAAAACCCCGGAAGTGGTCGATGCGTACCACGTCAAACAGGGACAGGCTGGACCGCAGCCGTTCCAGCCACCAGTCAAAGCCGGTTTCCGCGATATAATCCCAGCGGTAAAGGGGGTTCCCCCAGAACTGGCCCTTTGCCGCGAAAGGGTCCGGAGGGCAGCCGGCGACACGCAGGGGCCGCCGCCCTTCGCCAAGCTGGAACAGATCGCTCCGGGACCAGGTGTCGGCGCTGTCCAGGGCTACATAGATAGGCATGTCCCCGATGATCGCGACACCCGCCCGGTTCGCGTATGCCTTGAGTTCCCGCCATTGGGAGTACGCCTGGTACTGGACAAAGGCGTGATACGCGATTTCCCCGGAAAGCCCGCGCGCCGCTTTTTCCAGCGCGTCCTTTTCCCGGAACCGGAGCGGCTCTTCCCAGCCAAGCCAGGACGCGCCGCCCGACGCGTCCTTGATCGCCTGGAACAGGCAGTAATCGTCAAGCCAGAATTTCGCCTCTTCGCGGAAAGCGTCAAAAGCGGCGCCGGGATTAAAACGGTTAAAGGCGCGGCGCAGAACTTCGGGGCGATGGCGGTACAGGGCGCCGTAATCCACCCGGCCGGGCAGCGCCCCCCAGGAAATACCGGCGAATTCATCCCGGCGCAGCAGCCCCGCCTTGCAGAACGCGTCAAGATCGATGTAATAGGGGCTCAGGGCAAAGGCGGAAAAACTCTGGTAGGGGCTGTCCCCCCAGCCGGTAGGGCCCAGGGGCAGAATCTGCCAGTATTTCTGCCCGGCCTTTGCCAGAAAGTCTACCCACTCCCGCGCCGCCGCGCCGAAAGAACCGATACCCCAGGGGGACGGCAGGCTTGAAAGGGGCAGAAGCACGCCCGCCGCCCGCCCTTCCGCCGGGATCGGGAACTCAGTCCCCGGCGCCCATTTTCCACTTTTCATTAGCCCTGCTTTTTCCCGTCCTTTTGTTTTTGCATCTTTTTCAGCGCTTCGGCAAAGGGGTTGTACATGGTGCCGTCGTCTTCCTTCAGAGGAAGGCGATCGTCTTTCGCGGGCCGCCCCCATTCGCCGCCGCGCGTTCCGCCGCCGCCCTGTCCGCCGGCGGGGTTTCCCGCCCGCTCGCCGGCGTATTGTTCGGGGCCGCGCCTTCCGCCGCCCCGCCCGGCCGCGCCGGGCCTGGCCTGTCCGCTTCCGGTTTTTACGGCCACGACCCGCTTCCTGTCGCCGGAAGAGGCGGTCCCGGTTTTGGGCGCGGACTGTCCGGCGGAATCCCGCGCGTCCCTGCCGCCAGCCTTGCCGCCGGCGCGATCCGGGGCCGCGCCGCTTTTCCGGGAAAGGCCGATGCGCCGGCGGTCCAGGTCCAGGCTGATGATGCGGAATTCCAGTATGTCCCCCACCTTCACCGCCTCCAGCGGATCTTTTACATAGCTGTCGCTCATTTCAGAAATGTGTACCAGCGCGGTTTCTTTTATCCCCAGATCGACAAAGGCGCCAAAGTCAACTACGTTCTTTATCTTCCCGGTGATCATCATTCCTTCGCCAAGGTCTTCAAATTTGACTACCCCTTTCTGCATGACAGGTTTGGGATAGCCGTCGCGGGGATCGCGGTTCGGTTTTTTAAGTTCCTCCACAATGTCGCTTATCGTAGTGTCGCCTACGCCGTATTTTTCCTTCAGCTCGTTTATTTCCGCAGTGCCGAGATTTCCGGTAACGGTAATTGTGTTTTTAATGTTCCGGGCAATTTCGTAATTTTCCGGATGCACCCAGGTATTGTCAAGATTTTCGGAACTTTCCGGGATCTTGAGAAAGCCCGCGCACTGTTCGTAACTTTTCGGTCCCATCCCCGGCACCGCGCAGAGTTCCTCCCTGCTCGCAATCCTGCCCTTTTCTTCCCGGTATTTTACGATCTTCCGGGCAAGGGAACTGTTGATGCCGGACACGTATTTGAGCAGAGATACGCTCGCGGTATTAAGATTAACCCCCACGTTGTTCACCACCGAGGAAACTACCTCGTCCAGTGTTTCGGAAAGTTTTTTCTGATTCACATCGTGCTGGTAAAGGCCCACGCCGATGGATTTTGGGTCTATCTTTACCAGTTCGGCCAGCGGGTCCTGGAGCCTGCGCCCTATCGAAATAGCCCCGCGGATGGTAAGGTCCAGATCGGGAAATTCCTCGCGGGCAATATCGCTGGCCGAATACACCGAAGCCCCGTCTTCGTCCACCACCGTATAGAGTACTTCCAGACTGTTTTCCGCGATAACCTGGGACACAATTTCCTGCACTTCCTTTGTGCCCGTGCCGTTTCCCACAGCGACAAGCTGTATGTCGTAACCCTTGATCCCTTCCAGTACCGCCTTTTTCGCCTCCTCTGCCTTGTGGTTGTAGATAACGAAATGCCCCAGGTATTTTCCGGTATCGTCAAGAAACGCGCACTTTGTACCCGTGCGTATACCCGGATCGATGCCGAGTACCTTGGTCCCCTTGATAGGCTGCTGCATCAAAAGGTTTTTGAGGTTTTGGCTGAACACCGAAATCCCGTGATCGTCCGCAGCCTCCCCCTGATCGCCCCGGACCTCCCGGATAACCGCCGGGGACAAAAGCCGCCTCAGCCCGTCCTCGACGGCCGTCTTGTGGTAGTCGTTGTGCAGCTCGTATTTCTTTTGCAGTAATACTACCGCAGTATCCGTGTCAACATCGATAGTAACTTCCAGCGCACCTTCGCGCTCGCCCCGGTTTACCGCCAGCACCCGGTGGGGTTTGATCCGGGACAGGGGTTCGTTGTAGTCAAAGTACATCTGGTACACCGATGTTTTTTTCGCATCTTCGTCGCCCTTGCCTTCAACGCCCGAGCCTTTGACCAGGATCCTGCCGTCTTTAAGGTAAAAGCGTTTAATGTCCGCCCGGTTATCCGGGTCCTGGGCCGTCTGTTCGGCGATAATGTCCATCGCCCCCTGGAGCGCGTCTTCGACAGTTTCTACCGCAAGTTCCGGATGTTCCGCGATATCCGGGTGGCCCGCGCCCTTTACAAATTCCGCCGCTTTTTCCCGCAGGGCCGCCTCTTCCATCTCCCGCATTGCCTGGGCCAGGGGTTCAAGCCCTTTTTCGACGGCGATCATTCCCCGGGTTTTCTTCTTGCGCTTATAGGGCGCGTAAATATCCTCAAGCTCGGCCAGCGTCGCCGCTTTTGCAATGTTATTGTAAAGCGATTCGGTAAGTTTTCCCTGTTCAAAGATCAGGCGGGCAATCTCGATACGGCGGGTTTCCAGATTCTTCCCGCTTGAAAACAGATGGTCCACATCCCGCACCTGTACCTCGTCCAGGTTTCCGGTTTTTTCCTTGCGGTAACGCGCGATAAAAGGAACCGTACTTCCCTCCGCCAAAAGCCCCACAACAGATGAAACCTGCCCCGTATTGATGACAAGCTGTTCCGCGATACGCTTCATCAGCGCAAGCTCATTTACCGCCTGCGCGTCAATAAATTCCTGCGTTAGTTCCATAGAAAGAAATTATAGCGGGAGGGATAGGGGCAATCAAGGGGAGGAGATCAGTGGGCAGAGAGCCGCTTCCTCAACCGATTCAGGCCTCCCTATCAGCTCAAAAAAATTCGCGCCGGTATACGCCGGCGCTTTGGCAAAACCAAAGGCCAGGCAACCGGCTAATACCGCTCGGAAGCCACCGCCAGTACCTGGCCCGTTTCCGTATTGAGGGCCCGCAGGCGAAGGCGTCTGAGTTCCCCGGATCCGGTAGCGGAACCCGTGATGATCACGTCGGCGCCGGCGATTTTACCGATGGAAACCGCCTGGGTGTCGTCAACCTCGCCGGACATCTGGAACGCCTGTTCCCTGCGGATCCTGTCCAGCTCGCTGCGGTCAATCAGGGTTAATCCCCTGCCTACCATGATGAATTCCAATTCGCCGGCGATGAATTCCGATACTTCCGCGTCCCTGGCGGTAACATACACGATGGCCATTTTTGATCGCGGAGGGACTCTGCTCATAATGGTACTGGCCGCCCGCGACAGGGCAGCCTCGATGCTGGTATCGGAAGGATCAAAAACCTGGGGTACGTTTTCAGTCGCTGCCGCTGCTGCTTCCGGCAAGGCTGCGACAGGGGGAGATTGCCGCCCGCCCGCCCGTTCTATTACAAAATTATTCGTCGAATAGGGCGTAACCACAAAGGCAAGAGGGGACGATCCGGCGGTAAACTGCAGCCTTGGGGTCGTAAGCGTGTAGAGTTCGGCATGTATCGTATGCTCCCCCCGGGAGACTGCTATTTTGCCGGACGCGCCGTTTGCGAGGTTCAACTGCGCCTTTCCGTCAATGTAGATACGCTCCCTGAACCCCTGGTTGATCCTGCCGTCGGCCCTTTGGACGGTTATTTCCACAGTGCCGCCGCTCTGCGCACAGATCCCCGCCGTAAAACCGGCAAAAAGCAGGGCGGCAAACAGGGCCGCGTATACCGTTTTATTCATAAACCTTCTCCGTATTTTTCACCCTGTGGGATTTCCCCGCAGGGCGGGCCATGGGGCTTAAAATTTGGTACTGAGGCCGACGGTTACAAACCGGTTGAACGGCGCTTTGAGCGTTTCAGCGTAGCCGGCAGAAGACGATATTTTTGTTTCAAGCATATAGTCGTCAAAACCGGCTTCGATAAAAAGGCCCATGTGCGAAGTGAAATAGTATGCCACGCCCGCGTCGAAACCAAAGGCAAGGCCGCCGATAGTATCAACGTCATACCCCGTCATATCAACCATATCTCTATAACTGCCCGTCCATATACCGAAGGCGTAGCCAATCTTGCCGACCAGATAGAGATCGAGCTTGGGGAAAAGATCGAAGTGGTAGGCCACCCGCAGGAGGAGCGGAATCGCCATTATTGTTTCATCGTATTTAGTGCCGGAATATGTGACTGAAAAGCTGCCGGTGTCAAAGCCGGCCTCAACCCCCAAGGATAGGGGTATGCTGACGGGGAGCAAATAGTCGAGGTACACGTTACCGCCAAAACCGACACTGGAATCAATATTGGCGCCATACCCCGACATCTCGATACCCGATACAGAGGAGAGGGCGAATCCGCCGCTCACCGTTATCTGCGCGTAGGCGCCTGCCGAAAGACCGGCAAGAAACAGCGCGAAAACCGCCGCCTTGAAAAATCCTTTTGCCATACAATTCTCCTTCATTCTGAATTAGTTTGGAAAGCGCCCGGTAAATTCTCAAAATTTGACGCTTTTCCAGTATGCGCGTAGTCCCGCATACCGAACCTTCATCTTTTCCCACGGGAAATTAAATGTTTATAGTACCTTTCACCTCCTTCCTCGCTGCCGCGCAAAGGGTGTCAGTCACCTTTTTGATTCAATTTATCAGATATATATCAAATTCACACTATAAGGAGTTTGAAAATTAGTCAAGCTATTGGCAATGATTACATATCAAACTATTAAGGGGAATTTTTGACCCGGATAAGCTATGGCGGATGAATACATTCGCTCTGTTTTGAGCGATAATTTACGAAAACTGCGGAATCGCCGGGAGTGGTCCCAGATGGAACTTGCCGAGAAGGCGAATATTTCCATGAATTTCTTGAGCGAGATCGAGCGGGGCCTCAAATGGCCTTATCCGGAGACTCTGCAAAACCTTGCGGGAGCCCTTGGCGTGGAGGTTTTTGAGCTTTTTAAACCGAAAAGTGATGAAAATGCGCCGGGTACCGAGGAATATATGAACAGGTTTTCAAATGACGTGCTGATCGCCGTGCAGGAATCGGTAAAGAAGTCCCTTGCCAATGTCAAGCGGCAGTACGGGGCTGCCGGCAATTCCAAATTCAAGAATCGTCAGGGGCCTCCCCCGCAATAGTGATGCAAATACCGGCTCCTCCCATACCGCACGTCTCCCAAATGACATCTGCGCCTTCCGGCGTTCGCCATCCGCTGCACGGTTCGCGGGTATCACGGTAGAGCTGGGCGGGTAACTGCCCGGCTCTACCCGGTTGTTTCACGGGTTACGGTTATTGCCGACCCGCGATTTTCTATGGTATACTTCAATCCAAGGGGCGGCAAAATGGAGTATCCTATAGAATTTAAGCTGTTGTTGGAAAGGTACCCCGCGCTTGAATCCTGCGGGGACCAGATCGCGAAGGCAGGGGAACTGCTGCGGAAAAACGTAGAACAGGGCGGCAAGATACTGGTCTGCGGAAACGGGGGCAGCGCCGCGGACGCGGATCATATTACCGGGGAACTTTTGAAGTCCTTCCGCAAGAAGCGGCCCATCGATCCCCTGCTGGCGGAAAAACTGCGCGCCCTGGACAAAGAGCGGGGCGGGCGGCTTGCCGATGCCCTGCAAGGGGGTATCCCGGCGATCAACCTGACCGGCCACACCGCGCTGGCGACGGCGTTTGG
>JAIRYB010000138.1 GCA_031267955.1 Spirochaetaceae bacterium
GGCCTTGTCCCGGATCTGGACGAATCAAAGGAAATCAACGCCTGCACGGTCAAGGTTGACGCTGAATTTAGCGGCGGAAACACGGAACCCTGGCTTTTGCTTTTCAAGAATGAGACGCACAACCACCCCACGGAAATCGAGCCTTTCGGCGGCGCGGCGACCTGCCTTGGCGGCGCTATCCGGGACCCGCTTTCGGGCAGGGCCTTTGTACACCAGGCCATGCGGGTAAGCGCCGGGGGCGATCCCCGCCAAAAGCTGGCCGGGACCCTGCCGGGAAAACTCCCCCAGGTAAAAATCGCCCGGGAGGCCGCGGCGGGTTATTCTTCCTACGGGAATCAGATCGGCCTTGCTACAGGGCAGGTGGCGGAATTTTACCACCCGGGGTTTACCGCCAAACGTATGGAACTTGGCGCGGTGATCGGCGCCGTTCCCGCTTCCTGGGTACGCCGGGAGGAGCCTGAACCGGGGGACCTGGTGCTTCTGGTCGGGGGCAGGACCGGACGGGACGGGATAGGCGGGGCAACGGGGTCCTCAAAGGCCCACACCGGGGAATCTGTGGAAAATTCCGGGGCCGAGGTGCAGAAGGGCAACGCGGTGGAGGAACGGAAACTCCAGCGGCTTTTCCGCAAGGCCGGGGTAACCCGGCTTATCAAGCGCTGCAACGATTTCGGCGCGGGCGGGGTTTCGGTGGCTGTGGGGGAACTTGCGGACGGCCTCGACATCGATCTGGACGCGATACCGAAAAAATACGCGGGCCTTGACGGAACCGAGCTTGCCGTAAGCGAATCCCAGGAACGGATGGCGGTAGTGACCGCCCCCTGCCATGCGGAAGATTTTATCCGCGAGGCCGCCACGGAAAACCTGACGGCAGTTGTCATAGCGAAAGTGACCACGGGCGGTGACAAGGCGCGGCTTCGTATGTTTTGGCGGGGCAAGGCCGTAGCTGACCTTTCCCGTTCTTTCCTCAACACCAACGGCGCGGGCCGGAGCGCGGCGGCGAAAATCCTCGTACAGGGCGGCGGAGTCCACGGCGGGGCCGGAAATGGGGAACCGCTTCCCTCAGGGGCGCTGCTTGACGAACTGGAGCGGGAACTTGCCTCCCTGCGGAGCGGCAGCCGCCGGGGCCTCCAGGAGCGTTTTGACGGTTCTGTCGGGGCTTCCTCGGTACTGTTTCCCTGGGGCGGCAGGACGCAGGGGACCGCCGAATGCGGCATGGCGGCGCTGCTCCCGGCGCTGGAAAAACAGTGCCGCACGGCAAGCCTCCTGAGTTTCGGCTACGATCCGGAAATTTCCGCTTCAAACCCCTACCTGGGCGCCAAGGGCGCAATCCGGGAGGCGCTGGCAAAATTTGCCTGCCTGGGGGGCGATCCCTGGAAGGCCCGGCTTACCTTCCAGGAGTACTTTGAACGCGCCGAATCCGATGAATCCTGGGGAAAGCCCGCAGCCGCCCTGCTCGGCGCTTTGGAGGCGCAGCTCGCGCTGGGTGTTCCGGCCATTGGGGGAAAGGACTCAATGTCCGGCACTTACCGCGACGAAAGCCGGGGCGTCAGCCTCACGGTGCCTCCTACGCTGGCGGCCTTTGCCGCCGGGACCGCGCCGGCAGGGCATATACGTTCGGGCGCCCTGAGCGGCAAGGCGGGAAATACGATCCTGCTGCTAGCGCAGCCTAATTCAGGCGCGGGCGAGTGGGCCGCTTTCAGGCGCAACATGGACACCCTTTCCCGCCTTGCCGGGTACGGAATTGTCCGCGCCGCTTATCCGGTAGGCCCCGGCGGCACGGCGGCTTCCCTGGCGGTGATGGCCTTCGGCAATATGGCCGGCCTTGAGGTATACGCGGATTCCTTCGCCCTCGCGGATCACAATTACTACCAGGGTTCGATACTGATAGAGATAGATGAAGAAAAGGCAGCCCTCGCGGATATCCGCGCAAACGACGTTCCCGGCGCGGTAACAGCCGCGCGGACTCTCGCCGAGCCGGCGTACCGCGCGGTACGAGAAGCGGGCGGCGCGGAAACCGGCGAAGATCCCGAATACGCCGTGGCGGAGATTCCGCTCGCGGTATTGCGCCGGGCTTACGAATACCCCCTGGCCCAGGTCTACCCCCAGACCTCAAGCGGGGCTACCGCCGCGGAGGAAAGCGGGGCGGAGGGCCGGATCATAGATACCGAGTACCGGCGGGGCGCGGAAAGAGCCGCCCCAGAATTCAAACTGAACGCGGCGCCCCTGGTCACGATTCCGGCGTTTCCCGGCACCAATTGCGAGTGGGACATGGAAAGGGCCTTCCGGGAAGCCGGCGCAAGGACGCGTATCCTGGTATTCAGAAACCGCCGCCCGGAAGACATACCCGCGTCCACGGCGGAACTTGCCGCGTCAATACGGGAGTCCCAGATTATCGCCCTTTCCGGCGGGTTCAGCGCCGGGGACGAACCGGACGGTTCGGGAAAATTTATCGCCAATGTGTTCCGGTCCCGGGCCGTGGCCGATGCCGTAGGGGATCTTCTGGAAAACCGGGACGGCCTTGCGCTGGGAATCTGTAACGGCTTTCAGGCCCTCATCAAGCTCGGGCTGGTCCCCTACGGCAGGATTCAGGCCCCCGTAGATAGTATGCCCACCCTCGCCTTTAACAGCATTGGCCGCCATGTCTCCAGAATGGTACGCACCCGGGTAATGTCGAATCTCTCCCCCTGGCTCGCCCTGGAAGAACCCGGCGCGCTGCACGTAATCCCGGTAAGCCACGGCGAAGGCCGCGTCGTTATCCGGGAGAATGAAGCGGAAGAACTGTTCAAGGCCGGGCAGATAGCCTGCTGTTACGCGGACCCGCAGGGCCGGCCCACCCTGGCCGAACCGGACAACCCGAACGGATCGCAATTCGCGATCGAGGCGATGTCCAGCCCGGACGGCCGTATTCTGGGCAAAATGGCCCATTCCGAACGCCGGGGGGAATACGTGCATATCAACATTCCCGGAAATAAAAAACAGAGTATCTTTGAGGCGGGAGTGCGGTACTTTTCCTGAGGCCGCTCAGGCTTTCAGGCCGTTGACGGCAACGCCAAGGGCGGCCCTATCGCCCAGCATCTCCCCCAGTTGCGAAGGCAAAATAACGCACTGTTTACGCGAAAGGGCCAAGGCTTCTTGCTCTATAACAAATTCCATAGTAGTTCTGAAAAGTTTTTCACTGCGGGCAAAAATACTCCCCAAAACTATGCACTCTGGATTCAATATATCTATCAAAAGGGCGAGTCCCCTGCCTAAATAAAAGGCGCATCTTTCAATAACCTTAAGGGCGCGCGGTTCTCCCTGTTCCGCGGCATTACAGATATATTTCCCGGTCTCGTTCCGGCCTGTCATTTCAGCGTACAGGCGGCTTAGCCCGCCGCCGCTGCAATAGCCTTCCCAGGAACCCCGCTTACCGTATCCTTCGGGGCCGTCTTCCGCGATTCTTATATGCCCCACTTCTCCGGCAAGGTCCCCGGTACCCCGGTATAACCTGCCATCCAGAATCAGGCCGCAGCCGAGACCGGTACCGAAAGTCAGAAAAGCCATATTCCGGCAACCTTGTCCCGCGCCCCAGTACCATTCGGCTAAAGCGCAGGCATTCGCGTCGTTTTCAAGAAAACAAGGTATCCCCGTTTTTTCCCCCAGAATAGATACGACCGGGATCGCGTCCCAGCCGGGGAGATTGGGCGGGGAAAGAATAAGCCCGTTCTTTGAATCCAGCGGGCCGCCGCAGCTTATCCCCAGGGCGGCAATCCGCGCGTTCCCGACAGAACATTCTCCGCCAACCCGGTCAATAGCGTCAATTATCATTTTGATAACCCCGGCCGGGGTCCCACAGGTAGGAAATTGTATTTTTCTTAGAAGACTTTCTCCATCCCAAAGAGAGACCGCAATTTTGGTTCCCCCTAT
>JAIRYB010000241.1 GCA_031267955.1 Spirochaetaceae bacterium
GTGTACGGCACCGCCGCTTCGGGGGCGGCGGGGCTGTCAGGCGGAACAGGGGCGGTCTCGGCGGGGCGGCCCGCAATATCGGCGGAAACGCCCATGAATATATCGCCGGATTCGGCAATATCCGTTACGGGCGGCCCGTCCGCGGGCAATCCGCCCGGCGATTCAGATGCCTGTTTAACCTTCAGGGCAACGTCGTAATTCGCCCGGAGAATCCCATTGGCAGGGTCTATGTCCAGCCCTTTTTTGAAGATATTGACGGCTTTACCGAATTCGCGGAGCCGATAATACGCGGCGCCCAGGTTGATGTAGGCCGGGACAAACGAAGGATCGTTTTCCACCGCCTTGGCGCAGGCCATAGCGGCGGACTTGAAATTCCCCAAATATTTGTAAACCTTGCCAAGGTTATACTGGAATTCGGCTTTGGTAGGATCGGCGTCTATGGCGTCCAGCAGGGCGCCCAGGGCATCCTGGAATTTTTCCTGGCGGAGGTACACAATGGCGAGATTGTTTAAAACATCCGTGTCCCGGCTGTTTTCGGCGAGAAGGGCGTTAAATACCGCGGCCGCGTCTCCTAGATTTCCCGCCAGAGTCAGGGAAATTCCCGATTGCAGCCGGGCTTCCCTGTCGCCGGAAATCTGAATATCTTCACTCATTTAACCATCCTCAAAGGCCGCGCCGATACCTCCCTTGAAAACTCACCCATATGCACCGGGTTTGCCCTATCATACGCGGATACCGCAAAGTAGTACAAAACTCCGTTCGAAAGCCCTTCAATGCGAACCGAGTTGCGTTTTCCCACATTAATGGGCGATACTCCAAGTATAGCATCATCGCCAAAAAAGTCACCCTTGGAATTGCCATAATATATCAAATAACCGGCGGTATCCCGATCCGCGCTGTCATTCCAGGAAAGTTCCACGGCTCCGTCCTGCGGGACAGCGGCAAGAACCGAGGGCGGCCGGGGCGGGTCATCGGGAAGATAGACAACGCGCAGCTCTTCCAGGTAAGGGGTGGTTTCCCCGTCGCCCGAAGGGTAAAATTCTGCGGAAAGCTGGAGGTAGCGGCCCCGGACATTTTTAAGATCCGCCCCCGGCTCAAAAGGCGTCCAGGGAATATCCCCGGGATTCGGCGGGAAGGGGGTTTCCGATGTCCGGGCAAAAAAGCGTATCGCCGAATCATCGGGGAAGCTGAAAGTTCCGCTTCCGGAAGCGGAGGAGATTACCCGTTCCCGGCCGCTGGTTTTCCCCGCCGGGTAAGTTATACGGCCGCCGCGCGCTTCTATCCTGATAATCTCGCTGTTTCCCTCCCCCAGATCCAGGAACCGGGTTTCCATCCTGCCGCCGTTGCGGGGATACCGCTGGAGGGGCGAATCTTCCACAAAAGAACTATAAAGCCGGAATTCGTCAATAATTCCCGAAAAACGGTTCCCCAAAACAAGCCGGCTCCCAAGGCCGGTGATGGGGGTAAAGACCTCGCCGCCTTCCCGCCCCGAGGACGTGGCGTAAACTACGCCCTCGGTCCGGCCGTCAACCAGGTATTCAAGAAACCCGGCGCCGGAATCGAAGCGGATCAGATGGTGGGTCCATGTCCGGGGGGTCAGCGGGGTAATGCCGCTGAATGAAAGCGACAGCCGGTTCCGGTCCTGGGGGTCGGCGAAAAAGTCCTGGAACGCCCACTGAATCCGGTTCCTGGACACGGAAGCCTGAATCCGCTGGACCGAATGCCTGTTGTCCGCGGTAAGCCGGGTAGACGACCAGAGGAGTACCTGTTCCCCGTTCTCCATGTTTTCGCCGTTCAGCCAGAATTCCAGGGTAAAATCCCCGATGCGCCGCTCCGGCGAAAGCAGGGCCTGGGGCATGAGGGGGGAGATTACCAGGGGCCCCGCGTCCGCCGCGGCGGCAAGTATATTCCCGGACGCGCTTCCGGCGAAACGGGCCGCCCCGGTCCCGGCCCTGGCCCAGCGCTGGGTTACGGCGCTCACCGTGCTGTCGGCCGTCACCAGGTAGCGGCCGGCCCTGTCAGAAAAGAGGTCCGGCCGGCCCTCGTCAAAACCGAGGGCAAGATCAAGCCCCGCGGCGTCCTGCCCGCGTGACAGGCCCCTTCCCCCGCCCGCCTCCAGCGCCATCACCGGCACGGGCCGTACCGAAAGCGTTTCGGCAACCCCCTGCCGGATCACCGCCGCGTCCCAGCCGGCCCCGCCGCCGACAACAAGAATTTTTTCCCCCAAGGCGCGGAGGCTACCGCAGACGCAAAAAAGCGCGTAAAATAAAAATGACAGACAAATTTTTCTTTTCATAGGTATCTTTTATTTATCGGTAAACGCGGATATGAACGAAAGCTTTTCTGATAGCCACGCGCCGCTCAAGGAAATCGCCCGGAACGCCCCCCGGGAGCCGGGGGTCTACCTCATGAAGGACGGGGAAAACCGTATCGTCTACATAGGCAAGGCGCGGATCCTGAAAAACCGGCTGAATTCCTACTTTGCCGGGGGGAAGGATATCAAGACCGCGACCCTCCTGCGCCATGTCAGGTCTATCGAGACCATCATCGTCGCCAATGAATACGAAGCCCTGCTCCTGGAAAATACCCTTATCAAGCAGCACACGCCGAAGTACAACATCAACCTTAAAGACGGCAAAACCTACCCGGTAATACGGATAAGCGCCGAGGAATTCCCCCGGATATTCCGCACCCGGCACATCATCGAGGACGGCTCCCGTTACTTCGGCCCTTTCCCGAATATCCAGGCTGTGGACACGATGCTGGATCTGGTGGACAAGATTTTCCCCCTGCGGAAATGCAAGCCGTTCTGGGGATCCGTCCCGAAAAAACGGGCAAGCCCCTGCATGTACTACCGTATCGGCCGCTGCGAGGCCCCCTGCTGCGGCAGGATAGGCGCTGCGGAATACGCGGAAACGGTAAAGCGGGTGGAAAAGCTGCTCGAAGGGGAAACCGGGGCGCTGGTCGTCGACCTTACCGCCCGTATGCACGATGCCGCCCGGGAACTTAAATTTGAACGGGCGGCCCAGATCCGGAACGCCATCAGGGCAATCGAGGAACTGGCCCCGGATATTACCGTGGTGGACTTTGATCCCGAAGGCCGGGACTACATTGCCTGGGCAAGCGAGAGCGTGCTTACTACCTTTACGGTTTTTTCCATGAGGGGCGGCAAGATGACGGGCCGGGAAATATTCCGCGCCCGTTCCGCTGCCGACGAGCAGGATTCCCTTGAAACCTTTATCGCCTCCTACTACAACCCCGCGCATCCCCCCCCGCCCAAGATATACCTGGCCTCCGTTCCCGGCGAAGAACCCCTCTCCGGCACCCGCCGCTGGTTCCGCGAGCAGTTCGGCTACGAGCCGGCCCTGCTTCCGCCTGACGAGCGCCGCCACCAGGCCGCGCTTGCCCTTGCCCGGCAAAACGCCGAGGAAGACATACGCCGGCGGCTTAAGGAACGGGGGGCCGGGCCGGCCCTGGACGAGCTTAAACAGGCCCTGTCCCTTAAGAACCGGCCCGAGCGCATCGAGGGTTTCGACATAGCCCAGCTTGACGGAAAACACCCGGTAGCATCCCTTGTCTCGTTCAAGGACGGGATTCCGGACCGGAAAAACTACCGCTATTTTAAGCTCCGCACGGTAATCGGGATCGTGGACGACTTTGCCTCCATGCGCGAGGCGGTACACCGCCGCTATTCCCGGCTTATCCGGGAGGGGAAGGATCTGCCCGATCTGGTACTTATAGA
>JAIRYB010000004.1 GCA_031267955.1 Spirochaetaceae bacterium
CAAACATGCCGGTGGGTATCGGCCTTATTCACCGGATTTCGGACATTATTGGCCGGCTCTCCATTCTTACCGGGGGTGTCGTACAGCCTGCGTCGCACGGAAATACGCCGCCCCCGGTACTTTTTTGCCCTGCCCGGCAGCCTGTTGCGCCTGGTCGCGGCATCAAGGCCCTTTCGATCCCAATCGGCTCATTGAGGGGCCGCCGGCCCCTTCCGGGCTAAAAGCCCCCTCGTTCGAAAGTCTGGTTTGATACCCCGCAGGCGACTGAATAGTTAAATTTTTCAGTACAAATGGCAGCAAACCAGATTCCTGCCGATAGCCCTGGTTTCAGGCGGCGTCTTTTTGCAGACCGGCATGGCGCGGCGGCAGCGGGGATGGAAGCGGCAGCCTTCGGGAGGGGACGCGGGGTCCGGGACTTCCCCGGTGGCAGGGGGCCGGTTCTTCTGCCGGGCAAGGCGCGGGTTCCGGGCCGGGACCGCTTCAAGCAGGGTCTGCGTGTAGGGGTGGAGGGCGGCTGAAATCTCCGCGCCCGGGCAGAGTTCCACAATCCGGCCCAGGTACATCACCGCCACCCGGCCGGAAACGCTGCGCAGTACGGAAAGATCGTGGGTAATAAAGATATACGCGCAGCCGAGCTCCCTTTGGAAATCCAGCAGCAGATTGACGATCTGGGAACGTATCGACAGGTCCAGGGCGGAAACCGGCTCGTCGCATACAACAAGGCCGGGTTTGGTGATAAGCGCGCGCGCGACGCCTATACGCTGGCACTGGCCCCCGGAAAATTCCTTCGGGTAGCGGCCTAGCGCGTCACGGGAAAGCCCCACCTGTCCCAGAATTTCCCCGGCGCGGAGGAGCCTTTCGGCGCGGCTGCCGCCTATTCTGTTGCCGGCAAGGGGTTCCAATAGTATTTCGCCGACAGTCATGCGGGGATCAAGCGAAGAGAGGGGGTCCTGGAAGATCATCTGCATCTTTTTACGGTAGGGCCGCATTCCGCGCCGGGAGAGGCGGGTAATATCGCTGCCCTCAAAGAGGACCCGCCCGTCCGTGGGCGTGTAGATTCTCAGGATGCTGCGGGCCAGGGTTGACTTGCCGCAGCCCGATTCCCCGACAAGGCCAAGGGTCTCGCCGTGAAGCAGGGAAAAACTCACTCCGTCCACGGCCTTTACCGGCGCGGCCCTTCCGCCCTTCCGGTAGAAGTACTGTTTCAGGTTTTCCACGCTGAGGATCGCGGGGGAAGGCCCGGATTCCCGGAGAAGGGCGCCCTCTTCTAAAGCCGTCACCGCGGCTATCCGTTTTTCCGCCGTTTCTGCTCGCGGCGGGCGGCAACGGCAATGAGGATCGCGAAAAAGAGGAAGATGAGGATTACCCCGGCAATAAGGGCAATATTCAGGGGGGAAGCCGGCGTCACGAAATCTTCGCTGTCCGGGGAATAAGCGGAACCTGCCGTGGCGGAGGGGCGTCCCAGTACAAAGACGGAACAGACCAGGATGCTGAGAAGGGCCAGAATAAAGGCGGTAATTGCCGCCCTGCGGACAGCCGGCGCGGATTTTCCGGATACGATAAAGTACAAAATCCCCCCCATCGCCAAAACCGGCAGGGGAAGCAAAAAAATCGGCATACTTTCTAATCGGTATTTTACGGGGAAAAATTTGACTTTTTTAAGAATACTGTGTATTCTTAAAAAAAGGGGTTAAGGAATTTGGATATGCAGCCGATAAATAATCTGTCGGACTTATAGTTCCCCTCCCAAATCACTATACTTCCGACATGCCTCAAGGGCAGGGCCGGTGTGAGCTGAAAGGCGAGCGCCGGCCTTTTTTTATACGCGGGCATAGCGCGGCGGCCCAAACGCGCCCCTCTGCGCGAACTTTACGCTGAATTTGGAAAACTAATCTGTCTCGGTAACTGTCAGGTCTACGGCCATGGCGACCCGGTATGTCTTGCCTTTCTGCACCAAAATGGGCTTTACCACCGCGTAATCGCTAAGCTGGAAACGGACTTCGTGGGGGCCCGGCTCCACGGGAAGGGGGCGGCCGGGATCGACAGGCGCGTTATCGAAGTATATGCGGGCGTTTTCCGGGGCTTCGAAGATGATGAGGGGGGTCGGATCCTGGAGGCTAATGCCGAGTTCCAGAATCCTGCCCCGTTCCACCATAAAAACCCGGCTTTCATTGCGATAATCGTTGGAGAGGATCAGCAGGTGGTGCTCTCCCTCCCGCAAAACCTGTTCCTCGCGGGGCCGGTCGATCACTTCGTCGTCTATCAGGAGGGTGAACGGTTTGTCCGGCAGGTTGTCCGGATAGCGGGGGACAACGCGGACCGCGCCTTCGTCGCTTAAGATGGGCTTTACGTTCAGGACAAAGCGCAGGGCTTCTACTTCGTCGGTAAGGCCTTTGATTAGCGGCATCACCCTGAAAAGCAGGGGGAAGGAGGAAGGGAGGGTGACGGGGATTACCGCCACGTACGGGGTTGATCTTAGCCCGTGGCGCTGCCTAAGGGGAATCTGATAAACGGACTGTATCTTGTTCTGTATGGGCTCTATGAAAATCTGGCGGGCCTGGAGATCGGTTACCCCGGTTTCCGGCACACGGTCAAGTTCCCCGTAAACGGACAGGGCCATGCTTCCCCGGTAGGGCAGGTAATTCTGGGGGACAGTAAATTCAAGCTCGACCCCCCGGAAAAAACGGATCTCCCTGCCCAGGGCGATAAGGGCGGAATCTACAATGGAAAGGGGGATGGACACCCCGTCCGGGTTGTCCACGGATACCATGGCGGTACCGGCAACCACCGTCCTGAAAGACTCAGCCTCCAGAAAGACCGGAAGAAAAACCGAAAAAAAACTCAATACGAGCGATGCCCCCGCGCGGCTTCTCATGGCCGGATTCCTTCTTTAAAATTAAAATGAGCCGGTTTGTAATCATTCAGCCGGGGGATAAAGCCCCGCCCCGCAAAAAACGCCGTTTTCCGGGCTGTTCCGCCGGGCGTTTACCGGCAGGCCGGACGGTCCCGAACCGATTCCCCTCAGGATATGGTTTCAGGAACCTGCCGGACGGGAAATTACCGGAAGCGGAGGCTTTATTGGGATGTGCGGCTTCTCCTGAACAATAAATTGTCCGGGTCCTGCGCCTTCCCATGCTGTCTAAGCTCAAAATGCAGATGAGGACCGGTGGATTGTCCTGTTGACCCTACCCTACCTATAAGATTACCGGATTTGACGCTTTTTCGCAAGACCGTATTTATTTCGGAAAGATGCCCGTAAAGACTGGTCCAGTTCCCGCTGTGCTCAATGATCACGTATTTGCCGTAAACCGGGTCATCGCCTGTTTCCGTGACTATACCGTCCCTGGCCGCGCGGACATCTGTCCCCAGAGGGGCGGCAAGGTCCAGGCCCTGGTGAATCCTGAGATTCCCGGTTACCGGGTTTATCCTGGGGCCGAAACCGCTGGTAAGCCTGAAATTGCCCAGGGGAAAGCGGAAACCGCCGGTGAGGAAAAAAGTGCGCTCGGTGGAACGGAAGTCCGCCCCGGGTATGAAGAGGAAGCGTTCCCCGGCGCCGTCCCCCCTCCTTACCGTGATGAAAAAGCCGTTTTCCGCGTCGCGGGAAGAACCCATGAGCAGTTCCAGATCGTTTTCCGGTTTTTCCGGGATGAAGAGGCCCGGCACGGAGGGAAGGTACAGGGTCGCCCCCTCCGCCAGTTCCCGGACATGGGGCAGGCGGTTCAGGGTGGCGATAGCGGCGTAAGGGATGTTGCAGCGGGAAGCCAGGTCAAAAAGATCTTCCCCCTTGACAGTATATTCGTAGACGGTAAAGGCTTCCGCGAGCGGGCTGCCGGCGGAAGCGGCCTGGGGCGCGTCCGGGGATTCACCGCTTCCCGTCCGGCCGGAAGGAACGGGCCGCGCCCTGCCGTAAAGCAGGCGGCGGGCGTTTTCCACATCGGCCTGGTACTGGCTGAACACCGCGTCCCCCGGATCGAGGCGGCTGATCACCGGAAAAGCCGGAACGCCCGGCCCCGCGGCAAGGCCCGCGCCCCCGGAAGGGCAGATCGCGAACAGGGCCATGAAAAAAGGCAAGGGGATTCCCCTTGCCTTGCCCGTCCGTCCGCTGTTTCCCATTGCAAGGAAGCCGCATAGAGCCCTGCGCAGCCGCGCGGGGCCATACGGTAATTATTCCTGGGAAATCGCGTCCGAAGGGCAAACGGCCGCGCAGGAGCCGCAGTCCTGGCACTTGTCAGGGTCTATCCAGCGGGCGCCGTCTTTTTCGGCAATCGCTTCCGTCGGGCATTCGCTGTCGCAGGAACCGCAGTTTACACACGCATCGCTAATTTTGTAAGCCATATAATACCTCTCTAGTAGACTATTTCCAGAATATACACCAATATCGGCCGGAAGGCAAGTAATTTTTACGCCTCTTTGCGCGCTAAAGGCCGAAAAGCTTTCTGAAAAAGGAGGCCATAGGGTGGTGGTTTGATTCCTTGCGGCCGTAACGGTCCCCAAAATCGCGGGCGGCGTCGGAAAGGTCGTACTCGCCGTATTTTTTCTTGAGAAAATCCCAGTGGGTCACGATCCAGACGTAGAGATCGCTTTCGGTCCTGCCCGGGAAGCGGGAGCAGAGCTGTTCTTCCCTGGTGATCCTGACAATCGGCTCGTAGATCTCCTGGTACCAGGATTTCAGGGCGTCTCCAAAGGGAATCTCGCGGGAAGAGTTTTCATTCAAAAAGTACTTGTGGTCCAGGATATGCCGGTAGATCGTGTCGTATTGGCCGGGCATGCTGAAATTCAAATCCTTGTCTTCGGTCAGTTCGGCAAACCCGGTCTTTTCATAAAATATATCCTTTTCGTATTGGATCACCGCCCGCTTCAGATCATCGGCGGACATACCCGGCGTAATGGGTATCTTGCTTGAAAGGCTGGTCACTTCGGCGTCGATCATCTCAGTACCCTGGGTCTTGGCTACGGACACGCGGTGATTTCCGTCCCGGACAAAATAGACGCCGCCTATCTCGTAAAGCTGGATGGGGGGCAGGATGATATCCCTGATCCGGGCTATATCCACCCGTTCCCAGCGGCTGCGGAGGAAATCGGAATTGGGTAGAAAATACCTGTTAAAGTCCCGGTAACGGCCCTCGCTGCCGACTATCAGATTGATAGGGATAGCCTGCATACCCTGGTATGTCTCGTTCTTGGGGCGGAGTATCTCCTTGACATCGTTCAGGGAAAGAAGCCGGTTCTTATCCTTATCGAGAAAATGCCGGATCTGGGAAAGGATCGCCCTGCTCCTGGCCCTGAAAAAATCGTCCGAGGCAAGGGCTTTGTCCATGTCATTGCTGTTAGCGTCCATAATCGAGTTGTTTCCCATAATTAACCCACATTATAATGCGGGGCTCTTTCAAAATACCGGATATTGAAACCGCAGCTTTGTATTTTAACAAAAAACCGGAATTTTGGCCGTTTTTTCGAAAAAACGGCCAAAATCCGGCGGAGCCGGGAATGTACCTGAATTCCGAACCGGAAGGTGAAATTGCCGCCCCCTGAATCAAGTTTCCCCCTTCCCGCCGTAATGAGTATCGGTATCGATTACGTAATGGCCGAAGGCGTTCAGCACCGTGGTCTGGCAGTACCTGGTTACCCTGACCGCGGAAAGATCGTAAAGGTGGATGTGGCCGTGGACCAGATATACGGGCTTGAAGGTCCGCATAAACCAGAGGAAGGGGCGGAAACCCCGGTGGCAGAGATCTTCCCTGTCGTGTATCCCCTCGGGGGCCGCATGGGTGAGCAGCACGTCCAGATAGCGGCCGCGGAAAATCCGGTTAAATACCAGTATGGGTATTTTCGCGATAATTTTGCAGAGCATTCCGAAGTTGGAAAACTGGTTTTCCCCGCGGTTGTACTTCATGGATCCGCCCAGCCCCATGATGATAAGGCCTTCTTCCCGGCGTATCCTGGAATCAACATGGGTTGCGCCGGAAAAATGCCCCTCCTGCATAAATTCCAGGTCCGTTATGTTCTTTTTCCGGGCATAACAGGCGTATTCCTGCAAATTATGATTGCCGAATACAAAGAGCAGCGGCTTGTTCAGGGAGGAAACGATAAATTCAAGGTAATCCATGGGGAGATCCCCCGCGCTCAGAACCATATCCACATCGGAAAACCGATCTTTTATGGACGACGAATAAACCACAGGATCAATCTGGTCCGACACGCAGAGTATCTTCACGGCTGTATCCATTCCCCGTCGCGCTTATTGTACGCGGCCGCATGGCCTCACTTTTAAACAGAACAGGGACAAAGTTCCCTGACAAAGCGGCCGATAATGTATTAGTATTATATTCAGGCTCGCTGCTTCAAAATCCGGCATTTTGAAATAATGCGGTTTTCACTATAATATACATACGGCGGCCGTTCGTGTCAAATTCCGGAGGGAGAGATTGAACAGTTTTTTACGGGGTTATATAGGTATTTTTTCCTTAAATGCGCGGAAAATAGCAGTTTTTTTATTAATTTCGGCAATATTCCCCATGGCGGCCCAGAGTAATTTTTCGCGGGGGGAAAATCTTTTCATGCAGAACCAGCCCGCCGAAGCCCTGCCGGTCCTGGCCGCGGCGGCGGAGGAAGACCCCGCCAATGTGAAAGCCTACCTTTACCTGGCCATAGTCTACCTTCAGCTCGGCCGGAGCGACGACGCCATCGCTACCTACCTGAAAGCTCTCCCCCGGGGGGGCGCTGAAACTTCCCAAATCGCCTATAACCTGGGAAACATCTACTACGCCAAAGGCAGCGCGGAAACGGCGGTCAAATACTATACCCAGGCCATATCCGCGGACCCCTCCTACGCCTCGGCCTACCTTAACCGGGCCAACGCGCTGCTGCGTTCCGGTTCCCAAAAAGAGGCGGTCTCCGATTACGAGTACTACCTTACCCTGGAGCCCCGTTCGGCAAAACGGCCCCAGGTTGAACAGCTTGTCGCGTTTATCAACGAAGAGTTCGCCGAAGCCGAACGCAGGCGCGTTCTGGAAGAACAGCGGCGGCTGGAAGCCGAAGCGCAGGCCAGGGCCGAGGCGGAACGGAAGCAGCGGCTTTTGGAGGAGGTTTCGGCCTCGCTGCAGGCCGCGGCGGATGAAACCCAGGGCCTTTCCGCGGGAAGCGAGGGTATGCTTGACTATGAAGGCGAATTTGAGCTGGCGGAGTAAATCCGGCGGCCGGTAAAAAACAGCGGCTATCCGATTTATCGCTTGCCATTAAATGCCGGGCGGGGGTAGCTCGAAAAATTGACATTTTATTGACATTTTTCAGTTGATACTGTTTTTAAAGCGGAGTTAAGGACAAATGGCAAACAAGAAAGTGATCATCATCGCCGCGTCGGCTATAGCGGCGGTACTGCTATGCACGGGCATTGTATTCCTGGTCAGGGGCAACGGCGAAAAGAGCCGCATTCGGAATATTCTGAGCCTGGCAGGGGATTATATAGCCCAGGATGAATACCAGCGGGCCCTTGCCCTTCTGGAGGGGATACTTATCGAAGATCCCAACAACGAGGCGGCAAAACTGCTCCGTGACGAGGCCCTGCAAAAACAGCGCGAAAGCCGGAACGCCGCCCTGGCCGGGGCCGGGGATTCCGCGCCCGCCCCGGACGGCTCCCTTGACGCGGCTATGCAGGCGATACAGGCCATGCAGGCGCAGTCCCTGGCGGCCCAGGAGCGCCTTGCCCTTGAACGGTCGCGGATGGAAGCGGACGCGTCGGTTTCCCGCGCCGAGGCCGAAGCCGAACGGCTTGCGGCGGCCGCAGCCGCTGCCGCCGCCGAGGAGCAGCGGAAACAGGCGCAGGCCGAGGAAATGGCCAGGGCTTCCCGGGAAACCCAGGAAAAGATGAGGGCGGTAAACGAGCTTGTGGACCGGGGCCGCGGCGCGCTTAAATCCGGGGACATACCCTCGGCGGAAGCGGCCTTCCGGGACGCGCTTGAAAAGATGCCCGCCGGGGAAAGCCGCTTTGACGCCGGCATCCGCAGCGGGATTGCGAGCGCCTATTACGATTTGTCCGCCGGAAGGGACACTGCGCAGGAAGTGAAAAACGAGGCGCGCAAATACGCCGGGGATTACGCCCGATCTTCTGTTGAGCGGGACAGGGCCCAGGCCCAGCCCCACTATACTCTGGGGAAAATAGC
Organism: Spirochaetaceae bacterium; assembly: GCA_031267955.1. Classification (GTDB taxonomy): domain Bacteria; phylum Spirochaetota; class Spirochaetia; order Treponematales; family Breznakiellaceae; genus JAIRRR01. The sequence goes on from JAIRYB010000004.1 coordinate 8,160, forward strand.
CGGCGATCTAAGGCAGTGGGAGAGCGCGCGGGACGAGTTCAAAGAAGCGGCCCGCCTTGACGGGAGTAATTTCGCCTATTTTACGGAACTGGCCCGGGCGCAGTTTAATACCGGCAATTTCGCGGAAGCGGTGCGGGCCTATGAATCCGCGGTACAGATCAACCCCGGCTCGGAATCCGCCTGGTACAATCTGGGCGCGGCCTACGGCCGTCTGGGAAGGCAGGACAACGCGCTTTCCGCCTACCGCAAGGCGACCGAGGTAAAGCCCGACTACGCGGCGGCCCACCGGCAGACCGGCTATATTCTTTCGGCAAAGGGTGACAAGGCCGGGGCCATCGAGGCTTACAAGCGCTGCCTGCTCTACGACCCCGGCAATCTGGCCGCCCTGAGGGAACTGGGCGCCGCGCAGAACGGTTCGGGCGATTATTCCGGGGCGGAAGCTTCTTTTAGCCGGGCGCTCGGCCTTGCCCCGGACGACGATCAGACCAACTACAACATGGCCCTGGTAAAGATAGAGCTAAAAAAATACGGCGAAGCCCGCGCTTTTTCCGAAAAGGCGGCCGCCGCGGCCCCTTCGAAGGCGCTGTACCACTACACCCTGGGCCTGGCCTGCGAGTCGGACGGGGACGAAGACGGGGCCATTGCCGCCTACGCCAAAGCGGCCTCGCTTGACCAGAAATACGTGCGGCCCCGCATAAATTTGGGGAAGATATTTATCGCCAACAATCTGCCCAGCCAGGCGCTGACCCTGCTTTTGGAAGCCTACAGGGCGGAACCTTCTTCTTTCGAGGTAAACAACAACCTGGGGGCGGCTTACCAAAAACTGGAAGACTGGGGGCGGAGCGTGGACCATTACGAAAAGGCTATCACCGCGGAACCGAATAACGCCACAACGCGCCTCAACCTGGCGCGCGCCCATATAGGCGCGGCGAACTTTAACAAGGCCCGCGACCAGTACCGGGAAACCCTGCGCCTCAATCCGGACAACGCGGACGCCCAGTTCGAGCTGGGGAAAGCCTATGTCAGCCTGGGCGACGCGGTATCGGCAAAACAGCAGCTGGAGGTCCTTTTAAGGACAAGCCCGAATTATCCGGGAAAAGCTGAAGCCGAAAGGATTCTGGGGGGATTATGAGCGAGCCTATCCAACCGCCCCCCAAACTGGTGCAGAATACGGTTTTCGGGGCTATATTGATACTGCTGTTCCTGCTGGTATGCAGGCTTCTCTCTTATTTCTTTTCCGTACTGTTATGGTCCATCCTGTTTTATATACTGCTGGGGCCGCTCCACCAGCGGATCATCCGCAATATGGATTTTTCCACTTACCGGGGGAAAATCGTAAAGAACATACTGGCGGGGGTCTTTTCGCTGGGGACCATCTTCCTCATCCTAATCCCCCTGGTTTTTGTGAGCTTCCAGTTTTACCGGCAGATCACGGACCTTATCCGCAGCGCGAGGGATTTCCTTTACGGCAACCCGGGGATATTCAGCGATTCCCTGATCCAGGTGTCGGACCTTATCGCGGATATGAGTTCCGGCCTTGTGGTAATCGATCCGGGGGATCTCAGGGTGCGCCTGATCCAGTTTCTGAGCCAGAGCCTCCAGGGGGTGCTTCAGGCAAGCAGCGCCGTCGCGAGGAATGTCGGCGCTTTCGGGGCCGGAATTGTGTTTATGCTTTTCTGCCTCTTTTTCTTTTACCTTGACGGCCCCTATCTTGCCCGGCTTGTAAAACACGCCATTCCCATACGCAAGGAATACATGTCCGCCCTGATAACAAAATTCAAGGATATTACCCGAAATCTTTTTCTGGGGTATATCATCGTGGCCCTGGTACAGGCGGTAATGGGTTATATTATTTTCAGCATTTTCCGGGTAAAAGGTTCCCTGGTCTTTGCCGCGCTGGTGCTTATCTGCGCCTTTGTACCCATGTTCGGCGCGGGGCTGGTGTGGTTTCCCCTTGGCGTGATCCGCATCGTGTCGGGCAGAACGATCGAGGGCATTGTATTCCTGGCGGTTTCCGGGTTTTTTATTTCGCTCCTGGATAATTTTCTGCGCCCTGTGTTCCTGCAAAACCGGATACAACTCCACCCCCTGATCATCTTTCTGGCGATTCTGGGCGGGGTGTCCTCTTTCGGTTTTAACGGCCTTATCCTGGGGCCCATGATAGTGATTCTGTTTTTAACGGTCCTGGATTTATTCCTTACGGAACACAGCATCAATTTTGAGTAGGAGCGGCACGATGAACGCGATTATCACTGTAGTGGGAACCGATCAGGTGGGCATTATCGCGAAGGTAAGCGGGTTTCTCGCGGAGCGGGACATCAATATTGCGGATATTAGCCAGACCATACTTTCGGGCAATTTTGTAATGATGATGATGGTGGAATTTTCCCCTTCCAGCAAACCCCTGGAAGAGGTTAAAAAAGAAGCTGCTTCCCTGGGCGAATCCCTCGATGTTTCCATCAGCATTATGCACGAAAAAGTTTTTTCTGCCATGCACCGCATCTAAGAAAACGGACACGATTATGATGTTTACGCCTTTTGAGATAAAAGAAACTGTAGATATGTTTATGCGCTACAAGCTCGACATAAGGGCCATTACCCTGGGAGTGTCGCTGCTTGACTGCGCCGCCGCGACCGGGGCCGAATGCCGCAGGCGGATCCGGGAAAAGATCCTGCGGACAGCCGGAAAACTTGTTTCCGTAGGGCGGGCCATTGAAAGCGAGTACGGCATACCGATTATCAACAAGCGCCTTGCCGTAACGCCGATAGCTTTAGTGGCGGGTTCTACCGGCGACACTGATTATACCCCCTACGCGAAAACCATGGACGAAGCGGCGGAGGAGCTGGGCATTGATTTTGTGGGCGGTTTTTCCGCGCTGGTGCAGAAGGGCTTTTCCGAAAGCGACAGGCGCCTTATCGATTCTATTCCCGACGCCCTTGCCGCGACCGGACGGGTATGCTCCTCGGTGAACGCGGCGAGCAGCAAGAGCGGTATCAACATGGACGCTGTGCGCCGCATGGGGGCCGTGATCAGGGAGACGGCGGAAAAGACTGCGGGCCGCGACGGGATAGGCTGCGCGAAACTTGTGGTTTTCTGCAACGCGCCCGAAGACAACCCCTTTATGGCCGGCGCTTTCCACGGGCCCGGCGAGGGGGAAAGCTGCCTGAACGTGGGCGTCTCCGGCCCCGGCGTGGTGAAAGCGGCGCTTGAGTCCCGCAAGGACGCGAATTTTGACGAGCTTGCGGATATTATCAAGAAAACCGCCTTCAAGATAACCAGGATGGGCCAGCTTGTGGGCATGGAAGCCGCCGAACGCCTCGGCGTGCCTTTCGGGATACTGGACCTGTCCCTCGCGCCGACCCCGGCCGTAGGGGATTCTGTCGCGCGCATACTGGAGGAGATGGGCCTTGAAGCCGCCGGGACCCACGGCACAACCGCCGCCCTGGCCATGCTTACCGACATGGTCAAGAAGGGCGGGGTGATGGCATCGACCCATGTCGGCGGTTTTTCCGGGGCGTTCATCCCGGTTTCCGAAGACGAGGGCATGGTCCAGGCGGTACGAAACGGTTCCATCAGCCTTGACAAGCTCGAAGCCATGACATCGGTCTGCTCGGTGGGGCTCGACATGATAGCCCTTCCCGGCGACACGAGCGCCGCCACGATTTCCGCCATTATAGCCGACGAAATGGCAATCGGCATGGTGAACAGTAAAACTACCGCCGTGCGCGTCATCCCTGTACCCGGGAAGAAGGCCGGGGACTGGGCGGAATTCGGCGGCCTTCTGGGCGGCGCGCCGGTCATGGCGGTGAACAGCGCGGGAAGCGCGGCCTTCATCAACCGGGGTGGCAGAATCCCCGCGCCGATACACAGCTTTAGAAATTAGTACCGTCACGCTTACGCAGGGATCAGCCGTCCACCAGCACCCGGACGGCGCGGTAGCGGGGGGCGCCGTCGACCTTTGTTTTTTCCTCGTCCTCTTCCCGGAAGTAGCGGACCTTCATGCCGGGTTTTAAATCGTTAAAGTCGGCGTTGTCAACAGTGCTGTAGTGAAAGTAAACATTGTTTACCGCGCGGTCCTCGATAAAACCATAACCTTCCTTGACGCTCAGGATGATCGAGACCAGGGCGCCTTCGCTGTCCTCCTCGCGCGCGGTATCGCCGCTCCAGGCCTGCCGCCGGGAACCGGCGTCAGAAACAGGGCCGGGATAGCTTTCCCTGTCCGTTACAAACAGGCCGCGGGTAAATTCGTCCTGGGCGGGGGCTTCGATAATTTGATGCATGGAGACCGGGTGGTACACTTCGTCAATGAGCTGCTGGGATGTGCGGGTCATTTCGATTTTCCCCTGCTCGTTGTAGTAGTCAAAGTCCCAGCTTATGAGCATGACATGGGCGCCAATGGTATTGAGTTTGCGCACCAGGGGTACATAGTCGCCGTCGCAGACAACCAGAACTATGATATCAAAACGTTTGTATATTGCAAGTTCGTAGGCTTCCAGGGCAAGCCATACGTCTATGCCCTTTTCGTGCAGCGTGTTATTCGGCCCCATGCGCAGGGGGAGGTAATGGGTAACGATGTTTTCCCTCATCAGTATATCCTCGAAACTCCGTTCGCTCTGCACCTTGTCGCCCATTTCCTTTGCCGATGAACGGCCCTTGAAATAATGGGCGTCCACAATCTGGCATTGTTTGAAATCGATCCCCGAAATTTTTGCCGCCTCGTTTCTGATAAAATCATGCAGCCCTGAAATGCTTATTCTTGATTTCCTGTTGTGTTCATATTTGTAATAATTGCTTACTTTAAAAAAGTAATAACCGTCGTAAAATATTCCTATTCGCACTAGATCTGTCAGCTTGTTGTTCATTGTCTGATCCTCAGCAACCTGTTGCATTTGCGTTTTTTTGTATAATTTATGCAAAAAGAATTCCGGTATAATAGGCATAAATTCTTATACAGTTTTATGCGCGGGGCGCAGCAAACTTCCAGTATAAGTTTATACAAATCCGGCTCTTTGATCAATCAGTCAGTCAGGCGCCGGAGGCAAGGCGGCGCAGGGCCGCTTCGACGGAGTCTATCACCTCGCCGGGGGTGGATGCGCCGGCGCTGAGGCCGACGGCAGGGAAAGCGGCGGCTTCGCGGGGGACGGCGGCGGCGTTTTCAACAAGCCATGCCGGCTTGCCGCAGCTTTCCGCAATGGCGAGGAGTCGGCGGGTATTGGCCGAATCGCGGCCGCCGACAATGACTACGGCGTCCACCGCGGAACAAAGGGATCGGAGGCTTTCCTGGCGGTCCTTTGTGGCGGGGCATATAGTGTTGATAATTTCGGTTTCAGGCAGATGGCGGGCTATCCCGCCGGCAATGGCGCGGTACTCTTCCGGGGAGAAGGTAGTCTGGGCGATAAGGGCCGTTTTCGGGGGGGCGGCGCTGTTTCCCTGGGGAGCGGCCGCGGCGAATTCCCGGGCAAGGGCGGCGGCTTCTTTTTCCGCCTCGTCCCGGCTGGCGACGATGACGCAGTCCGGGGCGTATCCCTGAATGCCGATTATTTCGCCGTGCCGCCTTTCCCCGGCAAGGAAAAGCCGGCAGCCCGCCCGGTAAAGGGCGCGGGCCTTCATCTGGCTGGCCTTGACCTTGGGGCAGGTGGCGTCCCTTATGGCGGCGCCGCGCCGGACAAGTTCGGCTTCCAGTTCCGGGGTGATTCCGTGGGCGCGGATGATGACCGCGGAGCCGCTTAAATCGCCGGGAAGGCCCGCCCCGTCCAGGGCTTCTACCCCGCGCCGGCGCAGATCTTCCAGCACCTGGGGGTTGTGGATGAGGGGGCCCACGGTATAGACGCGCCCGCCCGGGGAGGCGGATTTCGCGGCCTCCCTGTAGGCGAGTTCCACCGCCCGCCGGACCCCCATGCAATAACCCAAAACCCCGGCGCGAATGATTCTCATGGGGACAGTATAACACGGAAAGCGGCCTGCCGCGCTATATGCGGAGAGAACGGGATACCCCGAAACTCCCCCGCGGGCCGGACTCATTATCAGCGCGGAATTCGCCTGTTTCGCCGGCAATAACGGCGATAACGTTCCCTTTGCGGCAATGCTGTCGTTTTTCCGGAATCTTTTGTAAAATATTATAAAAACAGGGGGCATTTCCATTGGCCGTCGGCAAATATTTACGGCACGCTGACCAAAAATAAAATAATCTATAAGATAATAGGGCGTAAAGCGGATATAGAAATGAATAAAACGGTAACTATAGGAATACCCACATACAACAGAAAAGATTTATTACAAATAATGGCAGCATCCCTTTATGAATCAGACCTCCTGATAAATCATCATATCAGAATTTACGATGACGGAAGTACGGAATACGGCGTTTATGAATTGAGTGAAATGTTTCCGACTGCTGTTTCAATAATGAAAAATAAAGTGAATCTAAAGGCGGATAGGAATATATATCAAATGTATTCTGATTTTATAAAAACCCAGGACGATTATTTTTTTAACGCGGATTCTGATATAATATTCAACAAAGGTTGGCTTACTAAATCCATGGAACTACTAACAAAAACAAAAGGGGTGTTGTCTTTGTTTAACTCAAACGGCCACAGGGAATACGAAGCGGTTGATTATGATCTGGCTATAAAAAAGACTACGGGGTCGGCAGGAACATTATTTACCAAAGAACGGCTACAGGAGATGCTGGCACATTTTGATTCAATGGATATGGTAAAGGGTTTTGACTGGCAGTGGTCCGAATATTTTACAGATAATAATATCCCGATATTTTGCGCCCGGGAAAGTTTAATACAGCACATCGGCTATAAAGGACAGAATGCGGGATATAGTTTTGATTTTGGAAGAAATTATAAAATTAATACTGTCAAGGACGGTCAAATAATAAATGATATTCTTGAAAAATATATAGACACTGTACGGGAATTGGAGATAAAAAGGAATAGAATTGACAGGGAAAAAGAAAACCTGGATAATAATTTAATATACCATTTGAAGCGCTGCATAAAAATACTGGCAAAGTTAATGATATCCCAGCGCCCAAATTCCGAATCCGCGATCCCTGAACGCAAAATCCTGAAACCAAAATCCTTGTATCTGTGGACAAAAACATAAAACGGTGTTACCCGTTTTAGTACCGGCGGGAACGGGTACGGGGGTTTTTGCATATCGGCGGGTTTTCACGCTTATTTGCCGGGCGAATATCAGGGGTAAATGGAGGCGTTATGAAAATTCTAATTCGAACCGGCTAATTATGCGGGGTATCACCGCGATCCTGCTGGGCGCACTGGCGTTTACCGGCTGCGGGACATTCAGAAACAAATACGACGGCAGCGGGGAATTCCTTGTGGCAATGGAGAGGGACCTGACGGCGAAATCGGCGGAGGATGCCCTGAATGAAATGGGCAAGGAACTGCGGAAGATGGCCGATGACGGCGATATTTTCGAGCCGGGCATTCAGGCGAAAATCCCCTCGATAGGTATCCTGCGGCCCTCGGGAGAAAATCTGGCTTCCGA
>JAIRYB010000035.1 GCA_031267955.1 Spirochaetaceae bacterium
GTCAGGGTTAGTTTATTCCCTTAAATTTACGCGCATCCTGCCCGTTTGTCAATGAAAAACCGGAAGCCCGGCAGGATAAACGCGCGGAAGGGCAATTATCCACGAAAAGAAAGGAAAAATTAAGGAAAAACCGCGAAGAATAAGGAACGCCCTGCCAAAATAGTACCGGACATCTGCTTTTCCGGCCATTCGGGCGCATCCCCGCCTCCGGCGGGGACCGGGCTATCCGGGGCTCCGCGTACCCGCTCCGGCCTCCTCGGGCCGCCCCCCCGGCCGGCCCTGCGGTGGCGCGCTCCGCGCCCCCTCCTATCCCTTGCGCGGCAATCAGGCTGTCAGTAGTAATACCATTTTTCCCGGAGCGGGCCGCGGGGGGCGGTCAGTTTGCAGACCAGCAGGTCCATCAGCACGGATTCGGAGGCGGTTCCGGTCGAGCGTATGCGGAAGTCGTATTCGGCGGCCAGGGCCAGGCAGCGGCTTGCGTCAAGGCCCCGTTCCAGGGCGGCGGCGTAATCTTTTCTGGCTTTGGAAGACGCGAGGCCTATTTTCTTGAATTCAAATTCGTCGCTTATGCCGGCTTCCCTAAGCCGGCGGTAGTCCCGCAGCTTCCGGAAACAACCGGCAAGGCCGGCGATGATCATATAGGTCGATGTTTTAGCGGCCAGAAGGGTGCGCAGTATTTCTATGCCGCGGGTAAGATCGCCGGAGGCTATTTTGGAAAAAAGCGTGAAGACCGACTCTTCCCGGGTATGGGAAAGCCACTTTTCCACATCGGCGGCGTCGGCGGGCCTGTCCTTTCCCAGGAATAGCATGAGATGGGAACATTCCCGGCGCAGCGCGTCGGTGTTGTTCTCCACCAGTTCCAGTACGGCGTCGATTCCTCCGGCGCTAATGCGGAAACCCTCCCGCCTGAAATAATTCTCCACCCACTCGGCCTTGCGGTTTTCAAAAAGTTCCCAGAATATGCGCTTGTCTTTTGGGTCCGCCGCTTTTTCCAGGCGGCTGTCGAGTTTGATTTCCTCGGAAACAAGCACCAGGACCGTATCGTCCTGGGGGGCTTCCATGTAAGAGGCCAGTAGTTCCACATCCTCCCTTTTCCGGGCGGATTCGGCGCTTTTAAGGGTTTCGGCGTTTTTTATAAGGACAAGCCGGGCATCGGAAAACAGGGAGCCGTTTCTCAGGATGGCCACCATGTCGGTGACCGGCGTCTCCCCGGCGTAAAAGGACAGGGTCTCGACCGCCGCTTCGCCCGCTTTTCCGCCAAGGCGGCGCTTCAGTTCGGCAACGGCGTCCTGCTTTTCACCGATTTCAGGTCCCAGGTAGAGATAAGAACGGCCTTTTGCCATATTTAATACGAACGGATGATCTTCGCCACCCGGCCAAGAAGGCGTACATCCTGGCTGTATATGGGTTTGTAGTTGTCGTTTTCAGGCTGGAGCCTGATCCGGGCCTTTTCCCTGTAGTAGCGTTTCAGGGTTGTGGCGTCGTTCACCATGGCCACCACAATTTCGCCGTTTTCCGCGACTTCCCGCTGTTCGATAATCGCCATGTCGCCGTCCAGAATCCCGGCGCCTTCCATGGAATCCCCCTTCACTTTGAGGGCGAAGTACCGGCTCCCCCTCTTGAGCATGGAACGGCTTATCGGGACGACGCCGTCCCAGTTTTCCTCCGCCAGGATGGGCACGCCCGCGGCGACAGGGCCCAGGATTGGAATCTCAATACTGCCCCCGTCCTCTTCCCCGTCGCGTTTTATGACTTCCAGAGTCCGGGAACGTTTGTCGTTCCTGACATAACCTTTCTTTTTCAGGGCTGTTACATGATCATGGGCGCCCTTGATCGAAATTTCAAAATCGTCCGCGATCTCACGGATTGTCGGCGGGTAAGTGTGGGCGTTGATATATCTTGTAATGAATGTCAAGATTTCCCGCTGCCTGTCGGTCAGCTCTTTCATCGTTTTGTCCTTATGCCGTACTTTCGCAATTTTGCGTGAAGATTACTGGGGTATATTCCGATAGCCTCGGCTGTCTGGGATATTACCCCGCCGTGCCGGGCAAACTGGAATTCCAGATACTGCTTTTCGAACAAGCTTTTTGCTTCAGCGTAGCAAGAATTGAGTATATCCTGAAACGCCGGGCTTTGCACATCCCCCCCGGTTTCGGATTTTCCATTTTCTTGCGAAAATTCGGATTTTTTTTGGACGAAATTTTTCTGAATCAGCGCTTTTAGGGAATCCGCGTCCAGCCGGCTTCCCGAATGCATCACCGTGATACGTTCGGCCAGGTTCCGCAGCTCCCGCACGTTTCCCGGCCAGTCGTAGCCCGAAAGAAGGGGGATAGCGTCGTCTTCAAGCTCGATATTCCCCGCGCCCATCTCCCGCAGGAAATGGAGGAGCAAAATGGGGATGTCGTCGGGCCTTTCCCGCAAAGAGGGGACGCGGATCGGGATTACGTTAAGGCGGAAAAAGAGATCCTGCCGGAATTTCCCCTTTTCGCATTCCTCCGCCAGATCCTTGTTGGTCGCCGCTATGATCCTCACGTTTATGCTGATGGTCGTTTCCCCGCCGACCCGTTCCATCTTCTGCTCCTGGATAACTCGCAGCACCTTGGCCTGGGCCGAAAGCGACATATCGCCGATCTCGTCCAGGAACAGGGTCCCCCCGCCGGCTATTTCGAAACGGCCCCGGCGGCTTGAGTGCGCGTCGGTAAAGGCCCCTTTCTCATGGCCGAAAAGCTCGCTCTCGATAAGGCTTTCCGGAATGGCGGCGCAGTTTACCGCGACAAAAGGCTTGGAGGCCCTCTCCGAAAGCCGGTGTACCGCCCGGGCCACAAGTTCTTTGCCGGTGCCGTTCTCCCCGGTGATAAGTATCCTCGCGTCGCTTTCCGCCGCCTGCCGGATCAGTTTTTTGACATGCTGCATGGTCTCGCTTATCCCGACAATCTCCTGATCCTGGGTTCTGGCGTTCTTGAGGAGCCTGGTATTTTCCAGGCGGAGTTCCTGTATGGTAAGGGCGTTGCGGCACACCGTAAGTATGCGGTCCAGGGAGAGGGGCTTTTCCAGGAAATCAAAGGCCCCCAGTTTGACCGCCTTTACCGCCATATCGACATTGGCGTGCCCGGAAATGACGACAATCTCAACATCGGGCCAGTCCCGGCGTATCTCTTCCAGCGCCTCCATGCCCCCCATTTTGGGGAGGAGTACGTCCAGAAAAACGATGCCGATCGCCTCTTTCCGGAGAATTTCAAGCCCCACCAGGGCGTCCTCGGCGGTAAATGCCTGGTACCCCTCGTCTTCCATGATGGAAGCCAGGGTACGCCTGATCCCCTGTTCGTCGTCAATAATCAGTATCCTGGCCGCCGCCCCGCCCGTTTCATTCATCATCTCTATTTTGGACCTCTTGCGGAATTTCGTCCAGTGGGAAATCAATAAAAAAAGTAGTACCGGCCCCTCCGGCGGAGTTGAACCAGATACTGCCCCCGTAGTCGTTGATGATCCGCTCTACAATGGGAAGCCCCAGGCCCGTGCCGGATTCCTTTGTGGTAAAATACGGGGTAAAAACCTTCTCCCGGTTTTCCGGCGGAATGCCTTTCCCGCTGTCCTGGATGCTGAGCCTGCAAAAACGGCTTTCCCGCTTCTTTACCGAATCGCTTCGGATTTCGACGATCCCCTGCCGTTCCATGGAATCGACCGCGTTTATGACCAGGTTGCTGAGTACCTGGTTGATGTGCCTCGAGTCCATCTTTATCTGAACGCCCGGGTCTATGTGCGAGGTGTCGAATCGTACATTGGGGTAGGAATTCCGGTACGGGGCCAGGCATTCTTCTATGGCGGTTTTGAGTACCGTCCAGGTCTGGGAAGGCTCTATGGGCCGGGACAGGGTGCGGAATTCGGTGAGCAGGGCGGAAAGCCCCTCGACTTCCTGGACAATGCCCATCATGGAAGTTTCCAGGATTTCCCCTATACGGCCGGGATCGTTCCGCCAGCGCCTGAGTACCCGTTCCGCCGAAAGCCGGATCGGGGTAAGGGGGTTCTTTATTTCGTGGGCGAACTGCTGGGCCACGCTTTGCCAGAGGGAAACCTTTTCCGCTTTCATCAGGGCGTCCTGGGACTTTTGCATATCCTGGACCATGGTATTGAAGGAACTGATCAGGGTTGCCAGTTCGTCGCCGGGCCGGGCCAGTATCTGGATGGAAAAATCCCCGGCCGCCACCCGCCTGGTCGCTTCGGCAAGCTCCACCAGGGGCTGGGCGACCCGCCGGGTAAAAGATATGGCGATGATCGCCGTCATAAGCAGGGTGGGGAAGAAAAACATTCCGTAGTAGAAGATCAGGATCGGCCACAAATTGGCCGTGATGCCGCCGATCGCGTCAAAGCGGGATTTTTTTTCGCCGATGGACGCAACGGTATTGTCAAAACCCTCGCCCAGATTATAGCTTACCACCCGGATAAAGCCTTCAAAGTATCCGCCTTCCCTCCGATCCGGTGTAAGCACGTATCTGATAATATCCGGGTCGCGGCCGATTTCCCGGGGCGCGAAACCGCTTTGAAAACCCGGCGGCTCAAGAAGCTCCAGGTCCGTATTTCCCGCGAAGGTCGCGTTCTGCCACTTTCCGGACGGGAGCAGCCAGAAATCCTGGACCGCGGCAAATTCTTCCGCGATCTCCGCCAGGCCCGCCTCGTCAATGTGGCGGTGTATGCCGGACAAAAGCTCTTCCCGCCAGTCCGTGCCGTCCGGCACATTCTCGGCGGCCCGCATCAGGGCGTCAATATCGGCGTAAAAATTTTCCACCAGGGCCTCGCAACGGTCCGACTGCAGGCTGTAGTTGTCAAGGGCAAGCCGCTGGACATCGTCCAGAATCTCTTCCGGGTGAATCGAGCGCCAGAAGCGGACCACCTCGTAGGACGCCTGGGTGGTGATCACCGTTACCGGCACAGCCGCGAAAACCACCACCACGATAAAGTAGGCCAGAAGCCGAATCTGGAATTTGCTCCCGATCCTGCCGGCGATTAGGTCCCGGATCAGATTCCCCACGGAAACCGCAAAGAAGGCCAGCAGAATCAGGGGTATGGTCAGAAAAACAACGAAGGGCAGGATCCCCGGCGCGTTGCCCTCTTCCAGGGTTTCGACAAAGTAAATACGGGAAAAAAGGACGGCCAGGATACACAGGAGAAGGTAGATTATTACCAGGCCACGGACATTGATAAAAAAATTCTTCTGGTGAATCCTTACGGTTTTCATCGGTCTCCTTTATATTCCCGAAGGGGCGTCCGCCCCGCCGGGCGGTGTTCCGTAAGGGCGGCCGGGCCTTAGTCTTCCTCAAAGCCGGATTCGAACAGTTTTACCAGGGCATCCATGGCTTTTTCCTCGTCCCTGCCGTCGGCGATCAGTTTCAATTCCGTGCCGTAGGACGCCCCCAGGGTAAGCACGCCCATGATAGACTTGCCGTTGATCCGGTCGTCGCCTTTTTCAATATAGACCGAGCAGTCAAAATCCTTTATCGTTTGCACCAAAAGCGCGGAAGGCCGGGCGTGAATCCCCGCCCGGTTTCTTATGGTTACCATTCTTTCTATCATAATCATTAACCTTGCCCGAATCCGCCCGGATTCCCGGCCGCGCGGGACCAGGCAATAGGATGGCCGCTAAATGATGTCATTCTGCCCGAAGTACACCGAGCGGGCGGTATCGCTTTCAATCCACTTCAGGATATTCTGGTTGAATTCCCTGGCCGAATTATAGCCCATTTTTTTAAGCCTTTCGTTCATGGCTGCCGCTTCGATGATAATGGGGATGTTCCGGCCGGGCTTTACCGGAATGTCCAGCTGGGGGATACTTACCCCCAGAATTTCCATCACCTGGTCGTCGGTTCCCAGCCGGTCGTAGTTCTTTTTGGAATCCCATTCCTCAAGCACCACCACAAGCTGTATCTGCTTCCGGTCCCGGATCGCGCCGACGCCGAAAAGATGCGTTACATTGATGATCCCCAGCCCCCGGATCTCCATGTGGTGCCCGATGATCTTGTTCGCCCCGGCGCCCAGCAGTATATTCCCGGATACGTTGTGGATCTCCACCACATCGTCCGCCACAAGCCGGTGGCCCCGCTCGATAAGTTCCAGCGCCGCCTCGCTCTTCCCCACCCCGGAATCCCCCAGGATCAGGATGCCCAGGCCGAAAACTTCCACCAGGACCCCGTGGACGCTCTTTTTGGGCGCGAATATATCCTGAAGAATACGCATGAGCCGGGCGGAAAAGGCGGAAGTCCCCAGTTCGGTCTGGAGTACGGGGCACTGGACATCTTCCGCCAGGGCGGAAAATTCCTGATCCGGGCCCAGGTTGTGGGTAAAAATGCAGCAGGGGATGGGGTACTGGAACATCTTCCGGATATTGTCCATTTTCCCCTCTTTGGCCAGCATGGCAAGGCAGGCAACCTCGCCCCGGCCGAAAACCTGTACCCGCTGGGACCCGAACGATTCGTAAAAACCCATCAGGGCCAGCCCCGGGCGGTTCAAATCCGGTATGTTGATTACCTTGTTAAGCCCCTTCCGCCCGCCAATACAGCGCAAATTGAGGGAATTGTGTTCTTTAAGGTCAATATCAACAAGGTCCAGAACAGTAAACTGTTTTTCGGCCATGCTTTTATCATAATCCGAAGCGGGGCTGCCTTGCAATGCGCGGGGGAAGCCGGCGCCTGACGTCTTTTTTTTCGCTTGACAAAAGCCCCGCGCCGTTGTAACATTCTTCCAGTATTCGTATTTGAGCGCGTTTTTCCGGGGTTTTAGTACAAAAATTCCCGGCAAATAACGGAGGCGGACGGCGGATGTTCCATAATTCATTGTATA
>JAIRYB010000129.1 GCA_031267955.1 Spirochaetaceae bacterium
CTTTTCTCATTTTACCGGATGTATTATTATACAGCGGATGATTTACCGTAAATTTTACAGCGTTTTAGCGGCGGCGCTTCTGCTGCCGGCCTGGGCGCCTGTGGCGGTTTACGCGCAGAGCGGCGGGCTTGGACAGGGGCCGGGAGCCGCGCCCGCCCAGGCAAACCGCGGGGAACAGGTGATGAAGGCCCTGTCGGCCGCCTATCCGGACCGTATCGGCGGGGCGGTGTACCGGAACGGGGACTGGGCGGTCCCGGTACGGGGGGAATGGTTCTACTACGCCCAGGGCCGCTTGCTTCCCGAAGGGCAGCGGAACCGGGCGGCCGAATACGATCCCCAGCCTTTTTACAATTACCAGGCGGAGCTTCCCCCCTGGAAGGAACCCGGCCCGGAGGAGGAGGCGCGTTTTGCCGATTCCGCCAAAAGACGGCAGGAACATCCGCCGAAACGTTCCCTGCACTTTTACGACGCGCTCTGGCGCGCGCATGACAGGAACGAATCCTACGAGCGGCTCAAGACCATGCGTTTTCTGGGGCATAGCGTTTTGGTACACTATGCCATCATGGAGGAGCTTGCCCTTGTGGAGGAGAGGATCAGGCGGGAAGCCGGGACGGACAGCCAGGTACGGCAGTGGATGAACAGCATCGATACCGTCACCGCCTGGAACTGGCGGAACATCGCGGGGACCCAAAGCCGGAGCTACCATGCCTACGGCGCGGCCATCGACCTTCTGCCCGCCAACCACCGGAACGCCAATACTTACTGGCTCTGGACGGCCGAGAACAACGCCAAATGGTGGGCGGTCCCCTACAGCCGCCGCCTCCACCCGCCCGACAAGGTCGTAAAGGCTTTCGAAGCCTACGGTTTTATATGGGGCGGCAAATGGATGTTCTACGACACCATGCACTTTGAATACCGGCCGGAGATCCTGATCCTGAGTAATATGAGTATCCTGACCAACTGACCGCGGTCCCGGCCGGCTTATCCGGCGCTGTTGGGGTTGTCCAGGTTTCGCAGATACTGGGCGCGGAATTCCTGAACCATTCTGCCGAATGAAACGCTCATTTCATCAATATATTCCTGGAAAATCTGGGTGTCGATGTTTCCCATAGACTGGTCAGGAATAAAAAACTGAAACGGCTCCGCTTCCAGGATCGCCGCCAGTTTAGCTATGGTATCAGAAGAGACCCATTTGCGCCCGTTTTCAATTTCGTTGATAAAGTTGTGAGTTAAGTCCGCCATATTCGCCAAAGTCAATTGGGACATTTTTTTATTACTGCGGATACGTTTTAAATTTTTACCAAAAAGCCGGGCTATATCTGCGCCCGCAAAATCTTTCATATGAAATAATGTTGGTTTTTTTAAAATAAATAACAAATAACTATGAGAAAATTCATATGCTCCCAGAGTTGTATATATCACTAAAATAATCATATTTAATGGAAAACTCAAGCGCTTAAAACGGGAAACAGCGGCCCGCGCGGGATTCCGGCGGCGCCGCCCAGGGGTTTTGCGCTTCGCGCATGAAACCGCCTCCGAAAGCATGCCCAATATCCCGCCGAATCCGGGCCTGGGGCGCGGCAGGGGGAAAATTTCGCGGCAGGCGTTTCCTGTGCCGGGTTCAAAGATCCGTGTCAGCCGTTAACCAGGGCCTTGAATTCTTTTTCGTCCAGGGTCTCTTTTTCAAGGAGCCGGGCGGCTATAGAGTCCAGCAAGGCGCGGTTCGCTTCAAGCTGGCCTTTTACCAGGGCGTAGCGGGCGCCCATTATACGGGCGATTTCTTCGTCGATGTATTGCTGGGTATTTTCCGAATATTCCCGGTGGAAGGCCGGTTCCTGGCTGGCCGGGCCGCCGAGCATCCCCGCGCCGCGCTGGGTCAGGGCCACGTGTTTGAACTGGACGCTCATCCCGTAATCGGTGATCATCTTCCGGGCTATGTCCGTGGCTTTGGTAAGATCGTTGGCGGCCCCGGTGGAGATCTCCCCAAACACCAGTTCTTCGGCAGCCCTGCCGCCCAAAAGCACGTTGATCTTCCCCAGGAGTTCCTCTTCGGTGACAATATAGCGGTCTTCGACAGGCATTTGCAGGGTATAACCCAGGGCGCCGAAACCGCGCGGGATTATCGAAATCTTCTGTACCGGATCGGAACCGGGGGTAAAAGCCGCCGTAAGGGCGTGGCCTGTTTCATGGTAGGCTATCACGCGGCGCACCTCTTCGGACATGACCCGGCTTTTTTTCTGGAGGCCGGCCACGGTTTTTTCGATAGCCTCGTCAAAGTCCTTCTGGTCCACCAGTTTCCTGCCGCCCCTCACGGCCAGCAGCGCCGCCTCGTTTACAATATTCGCCAGGTCCGCGCCCACAAAGCCCGAGGTAGAGCGGGCTACCGCCGCCAGGTCCACCGCCGCCGAAAGCTTTACCGCCTTGGAGTGTATGCGCAGGATGGCTTCCCGGCCGCCGAGATCAGGCCTGTCTACCAGCACCTGCCGGTCAAAACGTCCGGGCCTGAGCAGGGCCGGATCCAGCACGTCGGGCCGGTTGGTTGCGGCCAGGATGATAAGCCCGGAAGTGCCGTCAAACCCGTCCATTTCCACGAGCAGCTGGTTCAGAGTCTGCTCTCGCTCGTCATTGCCCCCGGCTATGTTGTTGATCCGGCTTTTCCCGATGGCGTCAAGCTCGTCGATAAATATGATGCACGGGGCCTTTTCGCGGGCCTGTTTGAACAAATCGCGCACCCGCGCCGCGCCCACGCCCACAAACATCTCCACAAAGTCCGCGCCCGACATACGGAAAAAAGGCACCCCGGCCTCTCCGGCGACCGCGCGGGCAAGCAGGGTCTTTCCCGTGCCGGGCGGCCCTACAAGCAGCACGCCTTTGGGTATTTTCCCGCCTATGTCGGTGTACTTGCCCGGGCTTTTCAGGAAATCCACTACCTCCACAAGCTCGTCCTTGGCCTCGTCAACCCCCGCGACATCCACAAAGCGGGTGATCACGTCCCCCTCCGCGACAATCACCGCGCGGTTCTGCCCAACGGAAAGCACATTGCCCCCCATATTCCCGATACGCTTGATAAGGAAGCGCCAGATAAAAAAGAAGAAGGCTATGGGCAGGACCCAGGAAAAGATAATGTTGAGTACCGTGCTTCCTTCCCGGGAAACCGCGTAATAGGAAACGCCGCGCTCGTCCATCAGCTTGATGATCTCCGGGTCGTTGATAGGCACGGTCCTGAAAGCCGGCTCGGAAGGCGCGGAATAAGGATTCCTGAAAACCGTATTCGGAACCGGCTCCCGGCGGGCGGCGGTATAACCGGTAAAATACGAGTCTGAAAGCTCCACCCGCTTTATCTCGCCGGATACGATCTTGTTTTTAAACTCGGAAAAGTCGATGGTAGGGTTTACCCGGTTCAGGAATACATAGTTGAAAAGGCTCATCCCCACAACCAGGATCAGTATGTAAATGAGCGTGAACCTCCACCCCCCGAATTTTTTGGGATCGGGTATGCGGGGAGGCCCGCCTCCGAAGGGGAACTGGGGGCCGGAGTTCTTCTTTCGCCGGGGATCTTTAGGCCCGCCGTCAGGGGATCCGAAATCGCTCATGAAGCTTCGCTTCCTGTCCGGTCACATCCCGCGGCCTTACGCCCGCGCGGGAGCATTGTCATCATATACGCCTCTTTTGCGGATCTGCCGAACCGCGCCAAACGAAAGCTTTTCCGAAATCCGGCGGAAATTTTTCCGCCTGTATCAAATATGCTAAAAAAAAGGCGCATTTTCAAGCGATCCCGGCAATTTAACAGTACAACGGCCTTTTTTATCCGAATTCGGGCATATTCCCGGCGCGTTAGCCCGCGATTCCGCCCGAACTTTGATTGGAAGGCCGGGTCCATACCCTGAGGCTTGCCCCCGGGTATCTTCATTTTTGCCTTAAAATCCGCTAAAATGGTAATATGAAACACCGTACCGGCCTGTACGCCGCCCTGCTGGCGCTTGTTTCCCTTTTAACAGCATGCAGCCCCGATTCCCCGGGAGATGCCGGGGTATTTGTGCTGGAACGAAAGGCCTATTATCCTCCCCAGGGGAATCAGATTCCGCCGGAGTTTACGGGCAACATACCCGAAATCAGGGCGAAAATCAACAACAGTTACGATTTGGGGATTGTCGGCGTAATATACGAGGGGAAACTGCGGCTTGTTTTGCCCGCGTTTATCGGCGACGAGCATCTTGCGGAGGCGGATACCGGCGGGACGCTTAAATACGGGCAGCTTACTTTCAGCGCCGGGGTATACCGCGCCGTTTTGTCAAAAAATAAAAATTTTGACGCGGAGCTTGTTTATTATAACCAGGACCTGCCGTCAATAGGGATTAAGAAAGGCTGGAATTTCAGATATCCGACCGATGACAAAACGGTTTACAAATATTCCAACAATATTGAGGAGATAACCAAGGAAGGCTATGTATACTGCCTGGTGTACACTTCCCAGCAGCCCGGGCCCCGCAGCTAAACCGGCCGGCTTAAAACCCGCCGGCGTCCCGATCTTCCAGAAAGGCGCTTATCCGCTTGTAGTCCCCAATCGAATTCTGCGCCCCCTTGGTTTCCGCCGAAACAGCGCCGCAGGCGTTGGCGAAGACCAGGCATTTTTCCACCGGCCAGCCCCCGGCAATACCGAAGGCAAAGCCCCCGATAAAAGAATCCCCGGCGGCGGTAGTATCCACTGCCGTAATGGGGAACGCGGGGACATAGCGTTCTTCTTTTCCGTTGAAAAAATAGGCTCCCTCCGCCCCCAGGGTAAGGCAGACATTCCCGACCCCCCGCTCCAGAAACCATTCAGCGTTTTCCCGCCGCCATGCTTCGGGGGATTTTCCCTGCCGTGAAATCCCGGTGTAGATCTCGCTTTCAACTTCGTTCGGGGCGATATAATCCAGCATGGCGAAAATAACGTCCGGCAGGGGTATGGCGGGGGCGGGGTTGAGCAGGGTCCTGACCCCTCCTTCACGGGCAAGGGCCAGCCCGTAGGACAGGGCGTCCTGGTTGATCTCGTTCTGGGTAATAAATATTTCCGCCTGCCTGATACTCCCGGCGGCGCTGTCCACCAGGTCTTTGGGTATGCGGTGGTTGGCGCCCGGGGCGTGGGCCAGGGTATTGCTGCCGTCAGGCGCTACGGTGATAAGGGCGCAGCCGGTCTTTTCCCCGGGCGATACCCTGGCGAACGACGCGTCCACCCCTTTTGCCCTGATTCCCGCAAGGACATTTTCGCCCTGGGCATCCCCGCCTACCTGTCCGACAAAGACGCTCCTCATGCCCAGAAGGGCTATTTGCGCCGCCTGGTTCGCCCCTTTGCCGCCGGTAAAGACATCAAAACCATAGCTGTGGACGGTCTCCCCTTTTAACGGCAGCCTCTCCACCGCGCTTACAATATCGTAGTTGATACTGCCCAGAATCACGATTGATTTTTCCATAAGTTCCCCCGCATATTATCATAGTGAAAAACAAGGCGCACCGAAATAGCGGGCCGGCCTTAATACCGTTTAGGCTGCGATCACCTGACCGGAACATTTTGCGGCGGGGTTCTTCACTCAACGGAAAACCTGATCCCCTCCTCCTCTTCCCCGTTCCGTACCTCCAGGGTATGGGCGCCCGGCGGGGAAGGAAGGTAAAACACAAAGGGCCGCCGTACCTTGAAGGCCCTGCCGTCATAGCGGACATCGAGTTCGTCTTCAGCGCCGCCTATCACCTCTACGGGGACCTCGCCGCCGCCTATGCCGGGGCTTCTGAAAAACACAAAGCCGTCCCTGGGCCGCAGTATCTCAAGGGGCCGGGAATGGTAATCCATTTCCCCCTGCCGGGAAGACGCGGCAAACCACGCCTGGTACTCCGCAGGATAGGCCACCGTAGAGCCCCGGTGCCAGGTACAGGCCGGGCCGCTGCCGGCGGCGTATTCTTCCACCACCGAAGGGCAGTCCGGTGAAGCGGCCATGCCCGAAAGGGCGCAGATCCGCCTGAGTGAAAAATGTTCCGGCCCGGGAAAACCCGGCCCCCCGTTTCCCTGAAGGAAGACAAGGGTATCCCTGACTATGGCGGCGGGGATGGAACTGCCAGTCCTGCCGATCACCGTCTCGCCGGTAAAATTCCCCATCCAGACCGCCGCGCTGAAACGGGGGCTTGCCCCCAGGGCCACGATACTCTGGTACTGGTTGGCGGTACCAGTCTTGAAAATCGCCGGAAATGGGGTCCTGAAATTCCGGGCCGGGCCAAAGGCCAGCATCCGGGCGCTCGGATCGGAAAGAAAGGAACAGATGATCCGGGCGGTGTCCGCGCTAAAGATCCTCCTCCCCCCAAGTTCCGCGGGAGATTCCCCCGGCAAGGCCCGGTCACGGGCCTCCCAGGCCAGCGGGATAAGGACGCCGTCCCGGGGAAAAACGCTGAAGGCCCTGGCCAGCTCGGCGAGACTCACCGGCGTGTTCCCCAGGGCAAGGCCCAGGCCGGCGCGCTCCGCGGCGGTCCCCGATCCGGCCCCGGATTCCTCCCGGAGGGACTCAAAACCCAGGGACAAAAGTTTTTCCGTGTAGTTTCGCACCCCCAGACGGTAGAGGAGGTATACCGCGGGGATATTGAGGCTCGATGCCAGGGCCGTGCGGAAGAGCATGGGGCCGTTAAAACGGTTGTTAAAATTCTGGGGGATGTAGAGTTCGCCCTCGCCGAAGTTCATGGGAATATCAGCCAGAACATCCGCAGGCTTAAAGCCGTTTTCCAGGGCCAGGGCGTAGAGGAAGGGCTTCATGCTGCTCCCCGGCTGGTTAAGGGCCAGCACCCCGTCAATCTGCCCCGCAGCCTCGGCGTTATGGTAATCGGCGCTGCCCACCCAGGCGAGAATCTGAGCGCCGGCGTTGTCGATAACGATTGCCGCCCCGTTGGTAAGCCGGGACGAATAGTAGCGGGACACATTTCCGGCGATAAGCCCCTCCACATAATGCTGAAGCTCCAGGTCCGCGGAAAGCCGTATCTCCGCCGGAACCGCCGGCAGGCTGCGCCGCCCCCCGGCGCCGGGTTTCCGGGCCAGCGCCAGGGCCGCTCCGGCATAACGGACAAAATGGGGCATCTCAAAAGGGTAGTTAAAGCGCCGGGCGGAACGGACGGCATAGTCCCAGTCTCCGGGATCGACGGCGGCGAGGAGGGGCCAGGCGGCGGCCGTTTTTTTATCTTTCTTGAAACGGCTTTGAAGTTCCGCCGCCGCCGCAAGGGAATTTCCAGGATTATCCAGGGGGTTGTAGAGGCCCGGCCGCCGGGGGATCACCGTAAGGCAGAAGATCTGGGCCGGGGAGAGCGCGGAAAGTTCGGCGGCAAAAAAGGTACGGGCTGCCGAAGCTATTCCCTCGGTCTGAAAACCGAAAGGCGCGGAATTGAGGTAAAGTTCCAGGATTTCGTCCTTGGAAAGCCGCGCCTCAAGCCGCAGGGCGTCAAGGGCTTCCCTGATCTTCCGGCCCAGGCCGCTCCCCCGGTCCTTCCCGATGATCCGGGCAAGCTGCATGGTAATGGTAGAAGCGCCGCTTATACGGCGGCCCGCCCGGAGGTTCTGGAACAGGGCCCTAGCCAGGGCGGCGGGATCAACGCCGGGGTGGGCATAGAAACGCCGGTCTTCGGCCCGGATAAAAACCGCCTTAACTTCGCCGGGGATTTCCTCAAGGCTCCGGAATTCCCGGCGGAGGCCCTCTCCCAGGGAAGGTATCTGCACCAGAATCCCGGTACGGTCATAGAAACGGATACTGTAGGGCCTTTCCAGGAACGATTCCAGTTCGGGATAAGGGGAAAACCTGAGGCCCAGGTACAGGAGGAACACAAAAAACAGGAAGAAAACAGCGGCCCTGCAAAACCTGCTTTTGAGGGCAAAGCTAAAGATACCGGGCCTGCCCAATCTATTCAATGGTATATATTAGCCCCCGGCTTCTGCCGAAAATCTCGCTTTCGTACATACATTCCGCCTGTACCGGCGGCGTAGGGTACACCCCCCGCCTGACCGCGCGGAAGATGAAATCGACCGTACTTTCCCCCTTGTTAAAATTATCCCAGAAATACTGTATCTCATTGTCCAGGATGATCCGGTGGCTCACCCGGGAATTGCCCCGGACAGGGTCTTCTTCCCTGCCGGTTTCAGCGTAAGAAGCGGCGGTAACAAAAGCGCTGTCGAGGATTTCCGCCCCGGACGGCACGGGAACCCGGAGGGCCATATAGGTACGGTCGCGGCTGCCGGACACCCGGACCCTGGCCCGGTAAGTTTTGCCGCTCACAAGGGCGCTTCCCTTTATCTCCTCGTCCGTATTAACATCGTGTATACTCAGGAATACCCCAAGACCCTCATCCCTAAAACCCTGTAATTCCGCGGGGATAGCATAACTGAGCGAGGCGCTGTAGTAGACGCTCCCCCGGCCGCGGCGGTTAATGACCAAAGGCTGCATACGGTCCTTTTCCAGTGCGGAAAGAACCGGGCCGGTAAAGGCGAAAGACGCGCTTACAGGCCTAGCCCCGAGGCCCCTGAAATTCCCTTCCAGGAGTTTGTTTCCCCCAAGGGACGCCGAAGCGCCAAGGTCGAGAGATTCGAGGTCCTCCGCGCGGATCATCGCGTCTATTGCGGAAAGCACCCGGACCGTTACCGCCGTGCTTTCCCAGAAACCGGCGGCCCGCTTGTTTTCGAGCAGGGAATAGAGGAGCCTGCCGTTGATCTGGTCGCCGGGGTACTGCTGAACAAAAAATTCCAGGGCCAGGGCCAGCTGTTCGATCCTGCCGCCGTAGAAACTGCCCCGGCGTCCTTCCACGGGATCGCTGATGTCCGCCCCCCTGGCGGTAAGCCTCACCAGGTTCCGGAGCCGCGCGGCTGCGGAGGCCGCCTCGGAGGGCCGGTCCAGGAGGCGGTAGCTCATCCCGGCAAAGGCAAGCGCCGAGGGGTCCGCGTTGTCCCGGCCCAGAATTTCCGCCAGCCTGGAAGGATCTACCGGCTCGCCCAGCAGGGCAAAGACATAGAGCATGTACGCCTGGAGGTAGGACTGGTAGTAATAATCTGAATGACCCTGAGACCACTTCCGGGTTTCCTGATAGGCCCGGTCAAGGTAGGCGGCCAGATCGCCGATCCGTATTGAGGCGGGAACGGGAATCCCCTTTGCCCTGGCCGCCGCGAGGATATGGGCGATCCGAAGGCTCACGTAGAAATCGGCGCGGGTGCCCGAAGGCCAGTAGGGAAAGCCTCCGCCGGGAAGCTGGACCCTGGCCCAGTCCCTGAGTTCGTTTTCTACTACTTTGGCGGGATCGGAAACTTCGCTTTGCAGATTGAGGCTGTCAAGATATTCGCCGAAAACCACCAAGGGGAATACCGCGGCGCTCCGCTGTTCCATGCAGCCGTAGGGGTAATGGAAAAGGTACTGTACCGCCGATTCCAAAAGGCCGAGACGGGTAGCGTCCAGGCTTATAGAAAAGCTCCCCGCGTTGTTGTCCGCAAAAGAAGGGATGACCAGGGCTTCCGTACCCGAAGGGCTGTCCCCGCCTACTTCGCCGGTGGAAGTTACTGTTTCCCTCACATAGGGATGTTCAATGATGAGCTCGTGAACGAGCCGTTCGTTGAGAATATCGGAATTGATCGTAAAGTTAAGGTTCACCGACCCTTCCTTTACCGCCGCCACGTCAAAGTACACAACCCCGTTTTCCCCGCTCTTCAAGGTGATCTGTTGTTCCGTCCGACCGTCCACAAAAGCTTCCCCCTTTTGCCTGCGCCGCCCTGTCGCCGCGTCGGCCGGTTCTTCTACCTCTGTCAGCTCAAGGCTCACCGAAATTTTATGGGAGGCCGAATCAAGGTTGGTGATCAATACCCCCGTTTCGGCGGTATCCCGTTCCCGCAGACGCCGGGGCAGCACCTCCCGGACATTGATCCTGTTTTGGGCGGCGATCTCGCTTTCCTTGAGGGCAAAAAGATCCCCCTGCACACCAAAGACCGTTACCCGGTAGGTGGTAAGGTTGTCGGGGAGTTTGAAAGTGCATCTGGCCTTCCCGCCGGAATCGGTGAGGAGCATGGGTTCGAATACTGCGGTAGGGTTAAAATCCTTCCGCTCCTCAATCTTGCTTTCCCCGCCGTCGCCCCCGGCAAGGTTTTTGACGCTGTAGGTTACCGGGTCCATGAGCCAGGCCCGGGAATCTCCGCCCGACACCGCCAGGGGAAAGCGATCGGGATTGTAGAAATAAGCGATAGGATCGGGTACATGGTAATTGACAAGATCCAGCACCCCGCGATCCACCGCCATCAGGGTCAGTTCCGCGTTGGGCAGGGGCCTGCCGCCCCGTTCCGCAATAAGGGTCATGGTAACCTCATCCCCCGGACGGTAGGTCTTTTTGTCGCTTTCTACCTTTACCGAAAAGGCCCTGGTCCGGGGATTCACCATAAGTTTCGTTACCCCGAAATAACCCTTGGGCTTGTCCAGATCGGGGCTGCCGTACTGATGGACAGGCGGCCCGGAACGGACCGAATAGGACGAAACCGATACATACACCACCGGCACAAAATTCCGGGCAATGGGCACGTCGATCACCTGGGCCGCTTCGGTAAAAGTCCGCACTTCCTCGGTAAAGATCCCTTCCCTTTCCACGGTAATAAGGTAGCGCCCCGCGGGCAGGGGGCTTTGGAGAAGAATCCGGGCCGTGTCCCCGGGATTGTACACATCCTGATCCGGGGTGAGCCGCAGCTCGTCGGCGCTGTTCATGTTCCACCAGCCCCCGCCCGAACCTGTTGCGTAGAAAGACAGTTCCGTGAGGGCGGTCTTTCCATCCCGGTCCAGGGCGCTGGCCCTGAGGGTGTAGAACCCCACTATGGGGGGCGTCGCCTTGACGGCCCCGTCCCTCAGCCTGATCTTCTGCACCCCCTCGCTTACCTGTTCCATCACGTACTGATCGTAAATATAGCCGTTAACCCCCCGCTGCTGGACCCGCCGCCATTCTTCCCGGACAAGTTCCACGGTCATCATCCCCGCGTCTTCGCCGCTTTGTAAAAAGAGGCCGGGGGCGGCCTTTTCCCCGGAAGGAGTCACGGTGATAAAGCCGAAGGAAAGTTCCTGCCCTGCGCGGGCAAAACCTCTGTCCCCGCTCCGGGAGAGGCCGATATAAAACCGGGCCGGATGAACCAGCACCGAACGGTAAGCCGCAACCATCTGGTTGCTAAGATCCGTAACCCGTACCTCGGCGGAATAAAGGTAGGGGGCGCCCTGGATGTCCGAACCGTCCCCGGTCTTTTGGGCCAGGCCGGCGGTACCTTCGCCCGAGAGCGCGCCTTTTTCCGAAGCGATGCGGCGCTTGCCGTCATAGGCCCGGCGGGGGCCGAAAACATAGCCGCTGGTTTCCCTTGTCCGGGGATTAAAGCCGCCCGCCTCTTTGTACCAGTCGCCCTCCCAGGAAGCCCCGGAAAGGCTCCCGCCGGAAAGGTAGGAGGCCCGGAGGCTCAGGTTAATGTCGCTGCCTGAAACAGGTTCCGAAGGGGGGGCGGAAAGGGAAGCCTGGAATTTGAGGCGTTCAAAAAAAGCCACCGTCACGGGAACATTGGCGCTTATCCTGTTTCTATTCGCGGAGCGGGAGTCCTCGCGGGGATCATTGCGCCGGTATACCAGCCGGTAAGCCCCCGGCGCGGCATCGCCGGGAACGGAAAGGCTGCCGTAGAATCCCCCGGACTCGCTTGCCGTGCCGGAAAGCGACGCCACCGTTTCGCCGTTATACCGGTCTTCCTCCAGGGCCACGGTATAGTCCCCCTGGTAAATCGAATACATCCCCAGAATCTGGGAACGGTCCACCCCCCGGAAGGTGAGGGTTTCGCCGGGTTTGTAAAGCCCCCGGTCGGAAAACATAAAGGTCGCCGCGGAAATTTCCTCCGCTGTCCGGGGGCTCCGGGATACCACATCAAAAGCCCAGTTGTTGTGGGAAGAAGGGTTGAAGATAGCCCGGTCCCCGTCCTTTTCCGCAAGAATATAGGGAAGGCTGCCGCCCTCCCTGCTGGGGAAGGTTTTTTCCCGCAGCAGCCCGGCGGGGGTATTGATCACCGCGAGGCCGTCCCTGCCGGTAAAGGCGCTTCCGAAACTGTCCAGAGAATCAATGTCCGACTCGAACGTAGTCTCTACATCCCAGGGAGCGTAGAGTTTTACCGAAGCGTTTTCCACAGGTTCCCCGGTGGAGAGTTTTGTTACCAGCACTACAGTCTTGTTAAAGCCGTAACGTACCGTAAGCCCCAGATCCGTCACCTGGATATTGAGTCTGTTAGTCTGGGTCCGTGTCTCATCGCCCCTTGTCTTCTTACCGGTCAAAAGTTTCAGTTCCGCCAGGAAGGTGACAAAGCCCCTTTTCGCGGTATTGAGATAAGGCGCAAGCTCGATCTCCTCAAAATATCTGACATTGGGTTTTCCGGGATCCAGGGCAATATACGGTAAAACAGTATCGGGGTTGATGGAAGGAGTACCCCAGATGTGGTTTGTAGTCCTGAGGATATAGTTGGAACCCGGGGCGATATTGGTGTATTCAAAGAGGAGCCGGGGAGGGAACTGGGCTTCCAGCATGGCGTGGCCGTAGCCCAGAAAACGGGCGCTTCCCACAGGCGGCGGTTCGCCGGGCATGGTAATATCGAGGACCGCCGGTTTTTCCAGCCTGCGGCCGTACACATCTTCCAGCGCGCCAGAAACGCGGATTTTGAACTTCTCCCCGTAAGCTGCCGGGAGATTGCAGACCCTCAGCGTAGAACCCCAGAATTCAAAATTCTCGGGGCCGAGGGGCATTTCCGGCTCCGTACTGATCGCGGCGGCCGCGGTACTTTCGTTGAGGGGATAGGAAAACTCGATCTCCACAAGGTTTCCGTACCTGCCGTAGCCGGCAAGCCTCTCATGGCTTTTCAGCACAAAAGGACCGGGAGTGCGGAAAGAGACGCTCCGGTCCTCAGCGGTCCCGCGGCTGCCCCCGGAAGATACGGCCCCCTTTTTCAGGGTGATTCTGACCTCCCTGCCGAATTCCACCGGGGACTGCAACTCGGCCAGCAGCCTGTTTTCCCCCGCCTGGGTAAGGGTGAAATTCCGC
>JAIRYB010000201.1 GCA_031267955.1 Spirochaetaceae bacterium
TAAACGTCTCCGACAGCCCCCGCTCCGCTGTCCAAACCGGCGGCGTGTTCGCCAGTTCTCCGGCGAAAACCCGGGCCTCGTAGGAAACGGAAAGTTTTACATACAGGTAGAATACCAGCAGATTAAGGGCCAGGAGCAAAACGCCGAAGGAAAGGCCGAACCAAAGGGTTTCATTCCCCATTTCGGCAGGGGGGACATCCCTTTCAATGAAGATGTTGAACAGCAGCCAACCCGCGTACAGGGGAACCAGCAGCACCAGCCAAAAACGGAGGGACAGGGCCGCCGGGTATTTCCGCATGACGCGGTAATAGTATTCTACCCAGCACAGGATGAAGACCGCCTCAATGACGGTATTCACGAACCAGAGCGGCGAATTATAATCGACCGGCTGCTTTGCGTAGAGGGTTATAACACCGCGAAAAAGCACGTCAACATAGAGCAGGATGCCCACATGGTACACAAGCGTTACGGCCGCCCGGCCCGGCTTGCCGCAGAGGCCGATGGCAATTCCGAAACAGACCGCGATCCATACAAAACCAAGGGCGCCGGAAAGAGTCTCCTGAAGGATGATCCCGGTAAAAAACCAGACCGGCCGGAAGGCCGCCATAAACAACAAAAGCATCACCCGCCGCCACCGCGCCTCGGGCCGTACAAGCCGGTAGAATCCTCCCCAAAAAGCGCCGAACACCGCGGCGGCGCGGAAAATTTCCAGCGGGATATTCAATTGATGCTCCATGTCATCATTATGCCGGAAAAGGGACTTGACTACTACGGGCGGGGGGATACGCCCAGGCAGCAGCATTTACTTTTTTTAATACTGAAACCCCTTAAAACCAGAATACTGTGAAGAAAAAAACAACCACGAAGATTATATGATATTTGGAAAAGGGGAAGATTGAAGCCCAGTACGTAGTACCTTCGTGTCCGCGAACCTCTGGTTCGATGAGTCCTTGGTGGTTAAAAATCTTCAAAATTTTGGTAGTTTCGCGGTGCTTGAAAGTAAATGCTTTGCCCTGGGGAATCGGTTTTCCGCTTGCGGCGGGGGGGCGTGTATGGTATACTAAAAACATGGTTGATCAAGTTCTGATTGATACACTCTCATTAAATTCCAGGGATTTTGCCCTGCGGTGGAAAAATTTGATCCGCAAGGCTCCCCAGCTTAAACAGTACAATCAACTAAGCGATGCGGCCCTGATAGAGGCGGACGCCCCTTTCTATCCCCTGCTGGCCCGGGTCCTTGACCGCGGGCTTGACCGTTCCCTGATCGGCGATTTTTTTGTAAAACTGGGGAAAATCCGGATGTTGAACGGCTTTCCAATCTCCGAGGTAATTTACGCGGTGAACCTGGCCCAACAGGTGGTTATTGAATATCTGATGACCGATTTTGCGCTTGATAGCAGCATTAAAATGTACCAGGCTATGGGGTTGATAACCAAGGTGGCGGAATTTTTTCTCCTGGGTAGTTTTTACCTGACCAAGGGTTTTCTTGAAGCAACCTATACTTCTATGAATAACAGTGATAAAATTTCGGAGGAATTACTGAAGAAATATTTTAAAGACGATTTTTTCTTCAAACAGGATTTTTAATATGGCTTGTTCGGAAACGGGAAGTTTTCGTCAGCCCGGTTAAAACAAAAAACAGCGATCCCGTCCTGAAATTTCCGGGCAGATGGGTTTTTGGATATTTTACTCGTTCAACAACCCGAAGCTCCGGTTCGCTGATAATTGCCGGGCAGGTCAAATATATGGGAACCTCTAACAGGCTGTTGAAAAAGTGGATTTTTAACACTAATCGTGTCAAAAATCTCGATTAAAGGCCTGTTTCATATATAACAGCGGCCAAGCGGATTCTTCGCGGGCCAGGGAGTACACACGGTGGATTTGGGACAGGAAATAAACGAAGCTCTGAATTTTATCGAGGCGTTCCGCTTCCGGGTATTCGGTTTTGAAGCGGTGGTCAACGAAACGGTGATCATCTCCTGGCTTAGTATGGCCATCCTCATCGTCCTGTCCCTAATCTTCACCCGCCGCCTGAAAACCGTACCCCGGGGAGCCCAGGCGGTTCTGGAAGCCCTGATCGGGTTTCTCAACAGTTTTTCAAAAGAACATTTCGGGAAACGGGCAAAAACCTACGGGCCCTATATCGGCACGGTTTTTTTGTTTCTCATCGTCGCGAATATAATTCCCGTCCTTTCCCCCATTTCCGTTTCCCTCTTCGGCCATACCTACCACCCCCCCTTTGTTATCAAGCCCCCGGCCAGGGACATTAACTTTACCGCCGCCCTGGCGATCCTGTCGATCCTGCTGGTGCTGATCGGCGGCCTGCGGGCCAGGGGCTTCGGGGGCTGGTGTAAAAATCTGTTCCACCCGGTGCCCATGATGCTGCCCTTCAATCTGATGGAATACATCATCCGCCCCACTTCGCTGTGCCTGCGGCTGTTCGGCAATATTCTGGGGGGCTTTATCATCATGCGGCTCATTGAGGCGGTGGTTCCCATTGCCCTGCCGCCGTTGTTGTCGTTGTATTTTGATTTTCTCGACGGCCTTATTCAGGCGCTGGTGTTTGCTTTTTTAACCACCCTGTTTGTCGCTGAGGCAGTGGAAGCATGAATTACAGGAAGCCTTTTTTGGCTCAGGGAAGAAATTTCACGATGAAAAATCTTCTATATTATTGAATGTACGAAGGAGCAGTTTATGGGTCCTCTTATTGGAGCAGGTATCGCGGTAGTAGCCGGTCTTGGAGCCGGTATTGGCATCGGCATCGCCACGGGAAAAACCGCGGAGGCAATCTCCCGGCAGCCTGAGGCGGCGGGAAAAATTCAGACCGTCTTTTTCCTCGGCATTGCCCTGGCGGAGGCAACGGCGATTTACGGTTTTGTCGTCGCCATCCTCCTCTACCTCAAAGGTTAGATTATGGAAAGCCCCGGCCTCGTCAGTCCCAATCTGGTAACGTTTTTTTTCACCCTGATTAACATCGGAATTCTGTTTGTTATTTTGCGGGCCATCCTGTTCAAACCGGTAACAAAATTTATGGACGACCGGGCGAAGAAAATTCAGGACACGATAGACCAGGCGGAAAAAGACAAAGCCCAGGCAAAGATGCTGCTGCACCAGTATGAGGAGCAGTTGAAAAAAGCCGGGGAGGAAGCGGAAGTCCTTATCCGCGCCGCCAGGGAAAACGCCAGGGAAGAGGCGGACCGGATCACCGCCGGAGGGAAGGCGGAGGCGGACACGCTGCTGGCCAACGCCCGCAAGCAGATTGAAGCGGAACAGCAGGCCGCCCTGGCCCGGTTCAGGACCGAAGCGGCGGCCCTGGTGGTATCCGCTTCGGCCCGGCTGATCCGGCGGGAGCTGAACCAGGAGGATAACCGCCGTTATGCGGGGATGCTTCTGCGGGAGATTGGGAACACCTGATGTTTATCCCGGAACGGTGGGCTGAGGCATTTATCAATGCCTCTGGGGCATTTGTTAACGCTTCCGGGGCGCTTGCCGGTACGGCGGCTGTGGAGAGCGCGGCGGAAGGGCTCGCTGTTCTCAAGGCCGTCCTGCCCTTACTGCGGGGAATTCCCGGCGAAGTGTCGGGCAGGGCCGCCGCCCTCCGGCTTGAGGGAATGCTCCGGGCCGCGGCGGCGCAGGCCGCTGCCGGGGAATCGCCGGGAACGGAAGCGGCGATCCGGCTCCTGGTTCTGCTGGTAAAAAAAGACAAGCTCCGGTTCAGCGGCAGCCTGATCGGGGCCATCGAAAAGATCACCGGCCGGCAGCGGGGGGTTCTGGAATGTGTTCTCGAATCCGCCAATCCCCCGGAGGAAGCTGTTCAGAAAGAACTGAAACAAGCGCTGAAAACAAAAACCGGCGCGAAAGACATACGGCTCCTGCCGCGGGTACGGCCGGAACTGCTGGGGGGCTTCCGTTTAAGGCTGGGAGACGAAATTCTTGATGCCAGCCTCCGGGGACAACTGGGACAAATGGCGGCGGATCTGGCAGCGGGTCCGGTAAATCCGGAAGCGCGGCCCACCGCCGGAGGAATATAACATGGTAAATTTCGGAGACCTGACCAAAGTACTCCAGGAACAGTTAGAACACTGGGAAGGTAAAGCCTCCTCCGGTTCTTCGGGTTTTGTATCGCAGGTGGGGGATTCGGTGGCCACCGTCCACGGCCTCGGCGGGGCCGTCTACGGAGAACTGGTAAAATTCGCCTCCGGGGCTGAGGGCATTGTCCTCAACCTGGAGGAAGATGCGGTGGGCTGCGTGCTTTTTTCCGGGGAGAACCTGGTAAAAGACGGCGAGGAAGTCCGGGGAACCGGAAAGGTGGTGTCCGTTCCCTCGGGGCAGGCCATTCTGGGCCGGGTGGTCAACCCCCTGGGAGAACCGGTTGACGGCAAAGGGCCTGTGGCCGCGGAAGAATATCTGCCGGTAGAGTCCCCGGCAGCGTCGGTCATTGACCGGGGTGTGGTGGATACGCCCCTCCAGACCGGTGCCCTTTCGGTGGACGCCATGATCCCCATTGGCCGGGGACAGCGGGAGCTAATCATCGGCGACCGGCAGACCGGCAAAACCGCCATCGCCATTGACGCCATCATCAACCAGAAAGGCAAGGATGTGTACTGCGTGTACTGCGCCATCGGCCAGAAATCTTCCGCCGTGGCGGCGATCATCCACAATCTGGAAAAACGGGGGGCTATGGAGTATACCTTTGTGGTGCTGGCCTCCGCGTCGGATTCGGCGGCCCTTCAGTACCTGGCACCCTATTCGGCGGCGGCTATGGCGGAACACTTCATGTTCAAGGGGAAGGATGTTCTTATCGTATACGACGATCTTTCCAAACACGCGGTGGCTTACCGGACCCTCAGCCTCCTCCTCCGCCGGCCGCCGGGGAGGGAAGCCTTTCCCGGCGATGTGTTTTACCTCCACTCCCGGCTGCTGGAACGGTCGGCCAAACTTTCGGAAAAACGGGGCGGGGGCTCCATTACCGCCCTCCCCATCGTGGAAACCCAGGCGGGGGACATATCATCCTATATTCCCACCAATGTTATCTCCATTACCGACGGGCAGATTTTTCTGGATTCGGAACTTTTTAATTCCGGCTTCCGGCCCGCGGTGGATGTGGGCCTTTCGGTAAGCCGGGTGGGGGGGTCCGCCCAGTCCCCGGCGATCCGCAAGGTCTCCGGGCGGCTCCGGCTGGATTTGGCCCAGTACCGGGAAATGGCCGCCTTTGCCCAGTTCGGCAGCGATCTGGACAAGGCCACCCAGGACAAGCTCGCCCAGGGCGAGCGGCTTATGGAGGTTTTGAAACAGCCCCAGTTCAGCCCCCTTTCCATGGAGGAGCAGGCGGCGGTCCTCTTTATCTCGGTAAACGGGTACCTCCTTGATATCAGGAGGGAGAATGTGAACAAATTTGTCCAGGAATTTTTGGACTATCTTCGGTCCCACTACAGGGCGGTTCTCGACACGATCGCCCGGACGCAGGTTACCGATGCGGAAACCGAAAGCGCGCTGAGAACGGCGGTGGAAGATTTCAAACATCTTAAATAGGGGGCTTTTCCGGTTTCGGGAAGGCTGCGGCAGTAAGGCAAATAATGGCGAATAATTTGCGGGACGTGCGTCTGAGGATGCGGAGCATCGAGCAGACCTTGCAGGTTACCAAGGCGATGAATCTCATTTCCACGGCGAAGCTCCGGAAAGGCCGCCGCACTCTGGAAGATGTGCAGCCTTTTTTTACCCGGATTCAAAAGTCCATGTACGATATTCTGAACACCGCGGGGAATGTAAAAAGCGTTTATTTTTCCAGGCCGGACAGGAACAAGGTCTACCACAGCGCGGTAGTGGTGATTACCAGCGACAAGGGGCTTGCCGGCGGCTATAACGCCAATATTTTCCACATGGTGAACGAGCTTTGCGGGAAGGTGAAGAATCCTATCCTGGTGCTTATCGGCGCGATAGGCTACAGGTACTTTATCCACTCGCCCTACCTTATTCTGGAAAATTTTTCCTTTCACTCGCAGCTCCCCGAGGTGGATGACGCGAAGCAGATCGCCGATTACCTGGTTTCGCAGTATTCCTGGGGAATGTTCGACGAGATTCACGTGGTGTACACCCGTATGCGCAGCGCCCTGAAGCTCCAGCCTGCGGTAAGGCAGATACTGCCGCTGGAAAGGCAGACCATGCGGGAGGAATTGGCCCGCTTTGATTACCAGGAACGGGCGGCCCTCCGTTTTGAATACCAGCCCTCCGCAGAGGCGGTGTTTGACGCCATGGTGCCGCTCTATATCAAGGGCATTATATACGGCTGCCTTGTCGAGGCTTATACCTGCGAGCAGAGCGCCCGTATGTCCGCGATGAGCGAGGCGTCGAAAAGCGCGGAGGAGATGCTCCAGTCTTTGCAGACGCACTACAACCGGGCCAGGCAGGCGGGAATCACCCAGGAAATGTCGGAAATTATCGGCGGTTCTTCGGCGCTGCAAAGATAGGGCAGGTTGCAATAGGAGAGACGAATGGCAAGTTTAGGAATTATCACCCAGGTTGTAGGTCCTGTAGTTGATGTGCGGTTCGGGGAAAACCAGGTCCCCTCTTTGCTCAACGCGCTGGAAGTTGTAGTGGGCAGCGAAGGCGGCAGGGAAAAAACCGTGGTGCTTGAAGTTTTACAGCACACCGGGGACAACAGGGTCCGCTGCGTCGCCATGGAAGCCACCGAGGGCCTTTCCCGGGGTTTGGACGTGGTGGATACGGGCCGGCCCATCCAGGTGCCGGTCGGCGAGGCTGTCCTGGGCCGCATGTTCAACGTGATTGGCAAGGCTATTGACGACAAGGGCGCTTTCCTCGCCCAAAACTACACCTCGATCCACCGCCCCGCCCCGAAGTTTGAGGAGCAGCGCCCCGCTACGGAGATGCTGGAAACAGGGATCAAGGCCATCGACCTTATGGCCCCCTATGCCAAGGGCGGCAAGATCGGCCTTTTCGGGGGCGCCGGCGTCGGCAAGACCGTTATCATCATGGAGCTTATCAGGAATATCGCCACCGAGTATTCCGGCTATTCGGTTTTTGCCGGGGTAGGGGAGCGTTCCCGGGAAGGGGCGGATCTCTGGCATGAAATGAACGAAAGCGGCGTTATTGAAAAAACAGCCCTGGTTTTCGGCCAGATGAACGAGCCGCCCGGCGCCCGTATGCGGGTGGCCCTGTCGGCCCTTACCATGGCCGAGCATTTCCGCGAGGAAGGCGGCCAGGACGTGCTGCTCTTTATCGATAATATTTTCCGCTTTATCCAGGCAGGCGCGGAAGTCTCCGCGCTTCTCGGCCGTATCCCCAGCGCTGTGGGTTACCAGCCCACGCTTGCCAACGAAATGGGATCCCTCCAG
The DNA here is from genome assembly GCA_031267955.1 of Spirochaetaceae bacterium. GTDB lineage: Bacteria > Spirochaetota > Spirochaetia > Treponematales > Breznakiellaceae > JAIRRR01. The sequence continues at coordinate 7,353 of JAIRYB010000201.1, forward strand.
GAGAGGATCGCCAGCACGTCCAAAGGTTCCATCACCAGCGTCCAGGCGGTCTACGTCCCGGCCGACGACATTACCGACCCGGCGCCGGCTACGACCTTTGCCCACCTGGACGCCACCACCGTGCTTTCCCGGAAAATCGTGGAACTCGGCATCTACCCTTCCGTAGACCCCCTGGCATCCACATCCCGGATACTCGATCCCGCCGTTGTCGGGGAGGAGCACTACGGGGCCGCTATCAGGGTTCAGCAGATACTCCAGCGCTACAAGGAGCTCCAGGACATTATCGCCATTCTGGGCATGGACGAGCTTTCGCCGGAAGACAGGCTGACAGTGTCCCGCGCGCGGAAAGTGCAGCGTTTTTTCAGCCAGCCCTTCCATGTGGCGGAGCAGTTCAGCGGAATGCCCGGGGCTTACGTGCCGCTCAAGGAGACTATCAAGGGCTTCAGGATGATTCTCGACGGCGAGTGCGATCAGATACCCGAACAGGCTTTCTTTATGTCGGGGACTATAGACGCCGTTTTGGAAGCCGGGCGGGGTTAGCGCCATGCCCGCCGCCCTGTTCAACCTTGAGATACACACCCCCTACCGCCTTTTTTTTATGGATAAGGTGGAAGCCATAGTCCTTACCCTGGAAGACGGCGAGGCCGGGATTTACGCCAACCATTCGTTCATGATCGCCCCGGTGAGAACCTGCGTATTGCGCATAAAAGACAAGGACGGCCTTTGGAAAAGCGCCTTTACCACCGACGGCATTCTGGAAGTTTCGGGCCACCGTACCGTGCTTATGGTAGACGCCGCCGAATGGCCCGGTGAAATCGATTACACCCGCGCTGTGGCCGCCAAAACGCGGGCGGAGGAGGATCTTAAGGAGGGCGTGATGAGATTCGAGACCGATAACGCATATACCAACCTTAAGCGCGCGGAAACCCGGATTAAAGTGTACGAGCTAAAGGGCGGGTAAATTTTTTGCAAGGCAGGGCTTGCCCCGGCCAAATAACTACGCGGGAAAAAGCGCGTCCGGGCTCACGGCGGAAAGGTCCTTCGCGACCAGGTCCGCGCCGCTTGAGCGGATGGCCTCTTCGCTGTCGGTAGTAAGCAGGCCCAGGCACTTCATCCCCGCGGCTTTGGCCGCCCTGACGCCGCTGACCGAATCTTCTACCACCCAGCAGTTTTCCGGCGCGGCGCCGGCGCGTCCGGCGGCTTCCAGAAACAGGTCAGGGAAGGGCTTGCGCCGTTCGACATCAAGGCCGTTTACCGCCGCGTCAAAGATCCCCCGGTCCAGGCCGATAGCTTCAAGGCTGGCCGCCATTTTGGTATAGTCGGTGCTGGTGGCTACCGCCACCTTGAGGCGGCGTTCTTTGGCGGCCATGACAAATTCCCTGGCCCCCGGCATGGCTTTAAGCTTGCCCTTGATCAGATCGGCGTAGATGGCGTAGGTCCGCGCCTTGTCCCGCTCGACGCTGAAACCTGTAATACCGTACTTTTCCGCGACCCCGCCCAGGAAGCGGTTCTCGCCCATGCCCACAAAATCCTTAAAGTCCTCGCGGGAAACTGCCGTATGGTGGGTTTCCAGGAACATAAGCCGCCCCGCTTCCGCGATAAACCACTCGGAATCGGTGAGTACCCCGTCCATATCAAAGATGATCGCCCTGGAATTAATGTCTTGTTCCATAAATTCTACCCCAAAAGCCGCCGCAGTTCCCGGTCAAGGCTGTCGGCAAAGGATTTAAGTTCTTTCCTGCCATAGGAAACGATGCGTTCTATTCCCAGGCCGTGTTCCGCCAGCCCTACCGTAAAGTCGCGCAGGGACAGGCGCTCCCGGATATTGTCGCGGGTAAAGGCGCGGCCCCGGTCGTCAATTACGGGGATGGATTTTTCCACAAGCCGGGAGGCGAGCGGCACGTCCCTGGTTATTACCAGGTCCCCGGCCCGCGCGAGTTCCACAATCCGGTTGTCCGCGGACCCTTCTCCCGGCGGGCAGATCTCCATCACGATTCCCGGGCCGGTTTCAAGCGGTATGGGCCGGTTCGCGGCGAATACTGCCTTAACGGGCCTCCGTTTCGCGGTACGGACCACCAGTTCCCGGGCCGGCCTGGGGCAGGAATCCGCGTCAACATAGATAGTCATGGGGCTTTGTTCCCTGTCCGGCTGGGCCGCGCGGCCGCGCAAAGCCGGGGCTGTCATTGCCGCCCGGAAGGGGCCGGGGCGGCCTGCCCGGAATCCTCCGGTCCCGCGTCTTTCCCGCCCGCCCCCGCAGTCGCAGCGAACGCCGCGAAAGCGCCGGAAAGCCTTACGGACGCGCCTTTGGCGATAAAGGCGCTTTCCCCCTGTTCCAGGGTAAGGGATTCCCGCCCGTCGGAACTTTCCAGCGCGGCCCTTCCGCTGCTTATCAGGATAATGGAAGGCGATTCCGGGGAAAAGTCTATAGTTTCCCCCTCGCTTTTTGCCCTGGAAAGGGAAAATTCCCGGCAGCACGCCGGGTAAAGCGCCCAGGCGCTCCCCTCTTCCTCAATACGGGGCGTAAGAATTTGCGGCTTGTATGGGGACCGGCGCAGTATCCGCGCAAGCTCCGCCGGGTCCACATGCTTGGAACTGAGCCCGCCCCTCAGTACATTGTCCGAATTGGCCATAAGCTCCACAGCGAGCCCCTCGATATAGGCGTGGAGTACTCCGGCGGGGATAAAAAGCGCTTCTCCGGGCTTAAGGTAGAGCAGGTTAAGGTAGACCGGGGCAATAAGCGCCGGATCTTCCGGGTAGAGCCGGGCGAGATAGGCAACGGTCCGCCATTCGGCGGAATATTCGGGGTAGTTCTGTTCAAGCTGGGGCGTCTGGGCCGATGCGTACACCCCCAGGTCGTGGCGGGCCTCCTTTCCCATGTTGAACAGCGCCTCCAGAAAGGCCGCGAGGCCGTCTTCCGCGTCAAGGGAGGCGCGGAGCCGCCCCAGTTCTTCTTGCAGGATGGCCGAAGGGTGCACCGCGGGCCTGTCTTCCCCGCCGCCCATCCCGCCGAAAAGTTCCAGCATTTTCGCTATTTCAGGAATTTCCCTGAACCCGCCCATGGCCCGGAACGGGGTAAGGGCGGCGAGAATTTCCGGCTTGTGGTTGGCGTCCCGGTAGTTGCGTTCGGGCGCGGACAGGGGTATGCCTGCCCGGTTTTCCCTTTCCCAGCCTTCGAGGGCCTGCTGCATACTGGGGTGGGCCTGTACCGAGAGCGGTTTTTCCGCGGCCAGGATTTTAAACAAAAAGGGGAGGCCGCCGAATTCGTCGTTTACCGCTTTTCCCAAAAGCCGGGCAGGTTCCCGCTCTATCAGCGTGCGCAGGGAGAGCCTTTCGCCGCAGGTTTCCGTCAGGGACGGGCCGCCCGGGTGCGCCCCCATCCAGAGCTCCGCCCACGGCTCCCCGGTTTCATTGGCCGCGCCCAGGAGCCGGGGTATCCATTTTGCCGAGCCCCAGGGGTAGTGCTTGACCGGGTTTTCCAGCTTGAAGATCCGCTGCTCCCCGCCCTCGTTTACGGTGAGAATCTCGTCTATCCGGGTGATAAGATCCAGGGTAAGCCTCTCGGCCTCGTCCTGGTCCGGCGAATTCCGCCTGAAACCTTCGATTTTCTGCCTCTGGGCCTTCTGCACGTCGTCGCAGAGGAGGAAACCCGTAACCACCGCCAGCTTGAGCGGATCCTGGAGTCCGGTTTTCTTGCGGGTGCTTTCAATCTTGATACGGTAGTGGTTTAAGAGGCTTTCAAGGTAGGCTGAATCTTCGTCCGCGGATATGGAAAAGGATGTCCCCAATATATCAATACGGAGGTCGCTTTTCGGCACAAAATCTCCTCAAAAGATGTCCAGTTCCGCCGTGCCGCCGCCGGGGTTATCGGGAATTTCAGCGTTGTCCCCCGGTATGCCGTTCCCCCCGGATAAGCCGTCTTCGTCCCCGGAATCGCCGCTTCCGTCGAAGTCGCCGCCTTCTCCAAAGGCGTCGTCCTCGGCGTCGTCCTCGTCCTCCGGGACGCTGAACATCAGGGCGTCGCCTGTCTCCCCGTCTTCCGGCGCGGGGCCCCTCGCTTCCGGCACAACAGTCGCTTTTTCAGGAACAGGCCTTGCAGGAGCAGGTTTTTCAGCAACGGGTTTTTCGGCGGCCGGTTTTACCGGGGCAATGCTGTTCTCCATGGCCGCTTCAAACTCGTTGAGCCTGTCCAGGGCGGAAAGTATCCCGTCCTCGATACGGCCCTGGTCTTCCTTAAAACGCTGTATCAGCACCTCAAGCTCATCAATCCGTTTCTGATAATTTTCCAGCTTGCCCTTCAAATAGGCGTTTTCCCCGGTAATCCGGGTAACAACGTCAATCGCCCGGCCAACCTTGGTTTCCAGCAGCTTGATTTGCTCAAGGGTTACCATGCTACACCCCCAGAGCGGTTTTCGCCTTTGATATTACCGCTTTAAAAGCGGCGGCGTCTTCTACCGCCAGGTACGCCAGGGCTTTCCGGTTAATAACCACGCCGGCCTTTACAAGCCCGGCCACGAACCGGGAATAGCTCAGGCCTTCCGCCCGGCAGGCGGCGTTGATCCGGACAATCCACAGCCGGCGGAAATCCCCCTTGCGGTCCCGGCGGTCCCGGTACGCGTAGGAAAGGGCCTTGGTAACCGCGTCTTTGGCGGTCTTGTAGTTCGAATGGCGGCGGCCCCAGTAGCCCTTCGCCAGCTTCAGTATTTTTTTACGGTGGTTTTTACGCTTGGATCCGTCTATAGCTCTTGACATATCACTCTCCTTTCCGCTTAACCGTAGGGAAGCATCTGCTTCCTGATAGCCGGCACATTGTCGCTTGACAATATCCCCGCGTGGCGCAGGCCCCGCTTCCTTTTCGCGGACTTCTTGGTCAGAATATGGCGCAGATTCTGCTTTTTATACTTGACCTTGCCGCTCCCGGTAAAAGAATAGCGCTTGGCCGCGCTTTTTTTCGTCTTCATCTTTGGCATACAGTACCTCTATTTGTTCAAATTTGCCGCGGGCCTGGCCGCCGCCTCGGGGTTTGCCGGCGGCGCCATCGCCTGGCCTTCCGGCCGGGGCGCGTGTTTCACCTGCCCGCCGCCCTTGCCGGGCCTCGGGCTTAGAACCATGGACATAAAACGGCCTTCCATGGAGGGCGCCTTGTCCATCGCATATTCCCCTTCGATACGCTTCAGCACATCTTTGAGCACGTCAAGCCCCAGCTCGGTATGGGCCAGCTCCCGGCCCCGGAAACGGACCGTTACTTTGACCTTGTTCCCCTCCGCAAGGAAATCCCTGACATGTTTCGACTTAAAGTCCAGATCGTGATCGTCGATCTTCGGCTGCATCCGGATTTCCTTGAGTTTGAGCAGTTTCTGCTTTTTTTTGGAATCCCGGACCTTTTTTTCGTTCTCGAACTTGAACTTGCCGTAGTCCATGATCTTGACTACCGGCGGGGCCGCCTGGGGGGCGACCTCCACAAGGTCCATTCCCGCTTCCCGGGCCAGTTCCAGGGCGCTTGCGGTGGGCATTATCCCCTGCTCCCCATCGTCCCGGATAAGGCGGACTTCCCTTACCCTAATCTGTCCATTGATCCTCAAATCTTTTTCCGCCAACTGACCTCCTAAATACGGCGCTCCCCTCTCAACGGGGCTGGAGAACGG
>JAIRYB010000209.1 GCA_031267955.1 Spirochaetaceae bacterium
CAAAGCCTGCGCCGAAGTAGCGCGAACCGGGGTGCGCTATGTACATGCCGCATACCGAAGCCGCCGGGATGATCATGGATGAATCCGTAAGTTCAAACCCGCAGCGCGCCCGCGCGTCAAGAAGCGCGAAGGCCAGGCGCTTGTCGTTGTGGTCCGGGCAGGCGGGATAGCCGAAGGCGGGCCGTATGCCGCTTTTGCCGCCGGGCGCCGAAGGATTATAGCCCCAAAATTCCCGCTGCACGCGCAAGTGCATTTCTTCGGAAAAGGCTTCCGCGAGGCTGTTTGCCAGGCTTGCGAGAAGCAGCGCCCCGTAATCGTCATGCCGCGCCCTGAATGAGTCCGCGTTTTCTTTAAGGCCGAATCCCGCGCCCAGGGCGAAAAGGCCAATCCAGCCGAGGGCTTCCCCGGCGATGCTGTCGTCGGCGCTGCTGTCGGCATCACCGTTGGCGTTGCCGGAAACAGAACCGGCGCGTGAAGCGGGCGCTACAAAGTCGGCAAGGCAGAGGCTGGGAAGGCCCGGCTGTTTCTTCTCCTGATACCTCAGGAAAGAAAAACGCGCTCTCTCCCTCCGGGTTCCGCTTTCATAGACGATGATGTCCTCGTTCTCCGAAGCGGCGGGGAAAAAGCCGACGGCCCCCCGGAGGCACAGCAGGCCTTCCGCCTCTATCCGGCCAAGCATGAGTTTCGCGTCGGCGAGCAGTTTTTCCGCCGCGGAACAGGCCCGCGCGGAATCCTGCCCCGCACCGCCGGGCGTGCCGGAAACGCCCATTTCCCAGGAGCGCAGGAAAGCTTTCCAGTTGATAAAAGGGATGACCCGTTCTACGGGGTAATTGTCAAATTCCTGAACGGTTTTTTCTTTCGGTTCCGGGGCGGCCCAGGTTTGGACGAAGCGGTTTTCCCGGGCCTGTTTCAGGGAAAGCAGTTCCCGCTTTGCCGTAATGGTTTCGTGAAGCGCCAGGGCTTCCCGGTACTGGGTTTCAAGGGCGGCGAGAAAACCGGGGCGCGCCGCGTCCGAAAACAGGGAAGCGGCCGCCCCAGCGGAACGGCCCGCGTCGGGAATGTAAACCACAGGCCCGGAATATTCCGGGGCAAGGCGGAGCGCCGTGTGGACAACGCTGGCGGCAGCCCCTCCTATAAGAAGGGGTATCTTAAGCCCCCGTTTTTCCATCCCCCGGGCAACGGCGGCCATTTCGTCCAGCGAGGGGGTGATAAGCCCGGAAAGCCCGACGGCGGCGGCATTTTCACTGACGGCCCGTTCTATGATCTGTTCGGCCGGGACCATCACCCCTAAATCAATAATGTCGTAGCCGTTACAGTCCAGGACCACGCCTGTAATGTTTTTGCCGATATCATGCACATCGCCCTTGACTGTGGCGAGGAGTATCTTCGCGCCGCCCGAAAGAACATTAGTACTGTTTCCATTGGCGGAAGCGGCAATGGCTTTTTCTTTCCGGATAAAGGGTTCAAGGGCGGCTACAGCTTTTTTCATTACCCGGGCGCTTCGGATCACCTGGGGAAGGTACATCTTCCCCGCGCCGAATCTGTCGCCCACTTCTTTCATGCCCCTCATAAGGGGGCCTTCCACAATTTGGAAACAGTGTTCGCAGCGGTTCTTAAGTTCCAGGACATCCGCCTCGATAAAATCGTCGATACCGCAGATCATTGCGTGAAACACCCGCTCTTCCGCGTCCAGGGCGCGCCAGTCGGCCTCTGTTTTCCCGCCCTCAGGATCGGCGTTTTCTGCTTTGTTCTTGATTCTAACGGCCAGCGATACAAGCCTTTCCTGCGGATTTTGGCCGGGGGCTTCGGGCGGGGCGCTTTCCCCCTGGGCGCAAAAGATAACGTCTTCCACAGCGTCCCGGAGTTCGCGGCCAACCTTGTCATAGGGGAGGAGCGTTCCCGGATTTACGATTGCCATAGTAAGCCCCGCCCTGGCCGCGTGATAGAGAAATACGGCGTGCATGGCTTCACGGACCTGCCTGTTTCCCCGGAAACTGAAAGAAAGATTCGAGATGCCGCCCGTAATTTGGACGCCGGGGCAGTGTTCCCGTATCCACGAACAGGCGCGGATAAAAGCAAGGGCGTAGGAATCGTGTTCGGGAATTCCGGTAACTATGGTAAGTACATTCGGATCGAAAACAATATCCTCCGCGGGAAAACCGTTTTCCGTCAGAAGCCTGTAGGCCCTTCCGGCTATCTCGATCTTCCGCTCAAAAGTTACGGCCTGCCCCTGTTCGTCAAACAGCATTACTACTATCGCGGCGCCGTAGCCGCGGGCAATAAAGGCCCTGCGGAGAAATTCCGTTTCCCCGTCCTTAAGGCTGATGGAATTCACCAGGGCCTTTCCCTGGACGCACTTCAGGGCGGCCTCGATCACTTCCCAGCGGGAACTGTCTATCATAAAAGGAAAGCGGGCGATTTCCGGGTCCGCAAGGGCGATATTGAGGAAACGGGGCATGACGGCCCCGGCATCAAGCAGGGGATCGTCCACGCCGACATTGATGATTGCCGCTCCCTGGTCAACCATTTCCTGGAGTATGCCCAAAGCAGTTTCGTAATCCTCAGCCCGGATAAGATCGAGGAATTTTTTACACCCCGACACATTGGCCCTTTCGCCGATGCGGACAAAGGGGAAGCTGCCGCCGGCAATAGTATCGCTGTTTATGCGCAGGGCTTCGTATCCGGCAAGCACTGTTTCCCGCCTCGCCGCCGGAACGCGCCGGGGTTTGTAGGCTTTCGCGGTCCGGGCTATGGCGGCGATGTGCGCCGGGGTGGATCCGCAGCAGCCCCCCAGAATATTGGCAAGCCCTTCTTTCATGTATTCTTCGAGATGGCGGCGCATGGTTTCCGGCGTTTCGTCGTAGCCGCCAAGCTGGTTGGGAAGCCCCGCGTTGGGATAGGCGCTGACAAGGCAGGGCGCGGTCTCCGAAAGACGCCTGATAGGCACGATGAGTTTTTCCGCGCCGAAAGAACAGTTAAGCCCGATGGACCAGGGTTTTGCGTGACTCACCGAAGCGCAGAAGGCTTCCATAGTCTGGCCGGACAGGACCCTGCCTGCGGAGTTGGAGACCGTGGCGGAAATCATGAGGGGGACGGAAATCCGCCGCTCCGATTCCAGCCGCCTGATGGCGGCCACGGCGGCCTTGGCGTTCAGGGTGTCGAAAATGGTCTCGATAAGCAGGATGTCCGCCCCGCCGTCAAGCAGGCCCCGGACGTTGTCGTAAAAGGCCGCCTCAAGTTCGTCCCAGCCAATGGCCCGCCTCCCCGGATCGTCAATATAGGGACTCATGCTGCCGCTCTTGCTGGTGGGGCCTATGCTCCCGGCCACAAAACGGGGCTTTTCACCGGTGGAAAACCCGTCCGCCGCTTTCCGGGCAATGGAAGCTGCGGCAACGCTTATCTCGTAGGCCAGATCCGCGATACCGTAGTCGGCAAGGGAAACGGAAGTGGAATTAAGGCTGCACGTTTCAATAATATCCGCCCCGGCTTCAAGATAGGCTTCATGAATGGAAGAAATTACTTCCGGTTTGGTAAGGCAGAGTACGTCGCTACAGCTTTTAAGATTCACCGGGTGGTTCGCGAGGAGGTCTCCCCGGAAATCGGCCTCGGACAGGGGCTCCCCGGAGGGGAGCCGGTAAGCCTGGACCATGGTCCCCATAGCGCCGTCAAGGATAAGGATACGTTCGGCGGCAATACTGTCGAGCCGTTCCCGCACGGAGAATCGTGGAAGGGTATTCATGGAAAAACTATACCAGCTGGTGTTTGTATTGACAATGATGTTCCGGGACGCCGGGATCGCCGGACAAATCCGCGTCCCCTCCAGGCGGCAAACTATTCCCCCGGAGAGCCGGACAGGGCCCTTACCCTTTCGATACCCAGTTTCACGGTTTCCGCGGTCTCCTCAATGCTCCAGCCCTTTTTCAGGAGGGTACGGGCTATTTCTTCCATGCCTTCTTCCCGGCCTTGCGCCCGGCCTTTTTCCATGCCCTCCTCCAAACCTTCCTCCCGTTCGACCATCAGCGCCTCTTCAAGTTTCCATTCCGTCATCAGCATATTAACTACCTCCGTTCCATGGGTCTCGAAGAAACCCTTCAGTATACCCTGTGCTATGCACCACCAGACCGCCCCCTCCATGGCCCCTTCCCGGTCACGGCTTGCCGCCTCCATCTCCCTTACCTTCGCGATACACGCGCTGTACCCTTTCAGCTTCCCGCATCCGGCGGCTATCCCTTCATTGTGCCCCTGGTT